>NZ_BADD01000716.1 GCF_000333455.1 Rhodopseudomonas sp. B29 | reverse complement strand
AGCCAGCCGCAGAGCGACAGCCTGCTGCAGCAGATCCGCATCACCGGCCGCCGCGAAGGCTCGGTGACGGTGCTCGAAGTCTCCGACACCGGCCCCGGCGTGCCGCAGAAGGCCCGCGACCACCTGTTCGAGGCCTTCCACGGCTCGGTGCGAGCCGGCGGCTCCGGCCTCGGCCTCGCCATCGCGGCCGAGTTGGTCCGCGCCCATGGCGGCGACATCAAGCTGGTCGAAGGCACCATCGGCGCCACCTTCCGGATCTCGATCCCCGACCGCCCGGTCGATCTGCACAGCCTGCGCAACGAGCGCGCCCGGGCCTGAGCCTATCGCCAGCGCCGATCCCGGCGCGCCGGAAAAACACCCAACCGACGCTTGCCAAGCCGAACCGGAGCCGCTAGCTATGGCGCCTTCGCAGCCGCCGCGCTGCGAAACGCCGGCGGCTCCGGGCAATCCCAGCGAGGATTATCCAGCGAGGCCGCGGCAGATGCGCCCGTAGCTCAGCTGGATAGAGCACCAGACTACGAATCTGGGGGTCAGAGGTTCGAATCCTTTCGGGCGCGCCATATTTCCATCATCAGAACAAATCTCCGAACAGTCTCGGTGAGATGGCGATGCTCCCGCATCGGCATGTCGACCTGAGCGTTGGCCTGCGCTCGCGTCGCTGAACCCGGTCGCGATTGGTCATCACCCTTACATGTATCCGACGTCTGTGGTGAGAATCGCCTGCCGATCGGGTCCGGCACGCCGACCGCGCAACCCTGCTCACCGCCGACGCTTCATCCCGCCTTGTCGCTGAATTCGGCAGGAAGCGTGGCGAGGAACGACATGACGCGCTGCGTGCGCAGGGGCGGGCGGCGGTCGGTGGTGCGTAGCATCCACAGCGCCTCAGCCGGCGCGCGCCAGGGCGCAAGTACTTCGACGAGCCGGCCGGTGCGCAGGCCCTCGCGGACAAGCCACTCCGGCCCCCAGCCGACGCCGAACCCATCCTCGACCAAGGCGAGCGAAGCGTGCGCATCGTCGCAAATATGCTTGGGCTTGGGTGCAAAGCGAACAGGAGCTTTGCCGCGCGGGTCGGTGAAGCGCCAGTTCAGGATCTGGCCGTTCGCCGGATTGCGGAAGCCGACGTGGTCATGCGCGGACAGCTCGTAGGGAGTCGTCGGAGCGCCGCGTGCATTCAGATAGGCGGGCGAGGCGCAAGCGATCCAGGAGAACGTGCAAAGCCGCCGGGCCTGATGGCCGGGTGCGCGGCCGAGAGGACCAGAGCGGATCGCGATGTCCACGCCTTCCGCGGTCAGATCGAGAATCTCGTTGCGGAATTTGACCTCGATCTCGATTTCCGGGCGTTCCTGCAGGAACACCGGCAGTCGCGGCAGAATGCAGGCGCGCGCAAACGAGGCAGGGGCGGTCACGCAAACCCGTCCGCCGTCACGCGCGACTTCGCCGAGCGCGGATTGCACATGGGCGAGGCTTTCGGCCAGCGCGCGTCCCGCCTCCATCAGCCGGTCGCCCTCTTCGGTCAGTGCGAGCGAATGGGTGGAGCGGTGCAAAAGCCGCATCCCGTGCGCCTGTTCGAAGCGGGCAACCGCCTTGGACATCGCCGAGGTGGTCGTCCCCGCCCGCCGCGCGGCTTCAGCGAATGAGCCCGCCTCGACAACGCGAACAAAAGCGAGGAGGCGCAAGATA
>NZ_BADD01000717.1 GCF_000333455.1 Rhodopseudomonas sp. B29 | reverse complement strand
GGGCGTCACCTGCAGATAGTTGGCGACGAAATCGCGGATGCGGACGTCGACCTGTGCCACAGATTGACGTGGTGCGGGTACAGCGTGTTGTCGAGATCGAACACCCAGGTCTCGACATGATCGAAGCCGCGCTTCGGCGGCTTAGCGGCAAACGACGTCATGGCGCTCCAAACCGCAGCGTCTTGCCGCCGCCAGAGAGATCGACCAGCGTGAAGCCGGTGGCATTCAGGCCGCGCGCCGCGCAATCGCCGTGCTCGGCGAGTTCGAACTTGGTCTCGCGGGTGCACAGCAGCGTGCCGCCGCCCCAGTTCAACGGCTGGCCGCGCGCGCTGACGGGGCGCGAGTTGCTATCCACCGCTTCGGCGAAGCTGAACACGCGCTTGACCTTGCTGCCGAGGTCCGGATGCAGGCAGGCGCCGGGCGCGATGCCGTACCAGCCGCGGCTGGTGATGGTCTTGCCGTCGTCCTCGCCGACAGCGGCCATCACCTTGTACTTGGTGTCGTTGCACCAGGTCAGGCCGGTGGCCGACGGCTGCTGCACCGCCTTGACCATGGTGTCGAAGAACTCCGGCGTATCGACGATCTTGGCGTCGAGGCCACGGCTCTTGAGAAACGCCGCGAGTGCGCCCTGAGTTTTCGGCCCGTCGACGCCGTCGATCGGCTGGGCATCGTAACCGGCGATCACCAGCAGGCGCTGGATCGCGGCGAGCCGCGCCTGTTCGTCGTCGTATTCGCTGTCCTCGGCCAGATACGCGACGCTGTTGCCGTCGTCGGTCTGGCTCGGCTTGATCTCGGTGAACGGCGCCAGCGTCTGGTCGCTGCGGCACTGCCGCGCGGCTGCGATGACGAAATTGTCGGCCGCGACGCACAGGCGATCAGTGCCGTTCTGCGGCAGCGGCGAAGCGCCATACAGCGGCAGCGCCCGCGCCTGAAGCAATACGCGCTCGGCATTCAGCGCGCCCTGCAGCACCACGCGGCACTGCGCAGGATCGATGCGAAACCAGCCGCGCGTCGCCGTCGTGCCCTTGTCCTCGACCCCGATGGCCGCCTCGACCACGTAGCTCATGCGATTGCAGAGCTTGAGATCGGCGCGGGCGGCGGTGGTGGTGACAGAAGCAAATAACAGTACGAGCGCGCTCGCTCGCCACCAGCAGCGCCTCATGGTGAGGAGGCGCGCGCAGCGCGCCGTCTCGAACCATGCGGCCACGCGGCCATCCTTCGAGACGCCCGGCTCCGCCCTATGGGCGCAGCCGGGCTCCTCAGGATGAGGGCCCTGCCAGTCGTGGGCCCGTTCAAGCGCGTGGACCATGCCGTTCCATCACTTGTGGATCAGCGTGCCGGTACCCTGGTTGGTGAAGAGTTCGAGCAGCACGGCGTGCGGGACCTTGCCGTCCAGAATGACCACGCCTTCGACGCCCTGCTCGAGCGCGTAGATGCAGGTCTCGACCTTCGGGATCATGCCGCCCGAGATGGTGCCGTCGGCGATCAGCTTGCGGGCGTCCTTGATCGACAGTTCGGGGATCAGCTTCTTGTTCTGGTCGAGCACGCCCGGCACGTCGGTGAGCAGCAGCAGCCGCTTGGCCCGCAGCGCGCCGGCGACCGCACCCGCAAAGGTGTCTGCGTTGACGTTGAAGGTCTGACCCGTGGCCGAGGTCGCGAGCGGCGCCAGAACCGGAATAAGCTCGTGGCCGATCAGCTGATTGAGCAGCGTCAGGTCGACCTTCTCTGGCTCGCCGACGAAGCCGAGGTCGATGACTTCCTCGATCCGCGAATCCGGATCGATCATGGTGCGGGTCGCCTTGGTGGCGGACACCATGTTGCCGTCCTTGCCGCACAAGCCGACTGCCTTGCCGCCGGCTTCGTTGATGTAGCCGACGAGTTGCTTGTTGATCGAGCCGGCCAGCACCATCTCGACGATCTCGATGGTGGCGGCGTCGGTGATGCGCAGGCCCGCGGCGAATTCCGATTTGATGCCGAGACGCTTCAGCATGGAGGCGATCTGCGGACCGCCGCCGTGCACCACCACCGGATTAACGGCGGTCTGCTCGAGCAGCACGATGTCCTGCGCGAACGCCTTGGCGCTGTCCTCGGCGCCCATGGCGTGGCCGCCGTATTTGATCACGATGGTTTCTTCGTCGTAGCGCTGCATGTGCGGCAGCGCCTCGGACAGGATGCGGGCCTGATCGAGCGGGCTGATGACGGGCGTATCGGCCATGGGGGCTGGGTCTCTCGGGGAGGGTTCGGCGGTCAAAGCGCTAGCATTTTGGACGGCGCGGCGCCACCAGCGCGGCGACCGCAAGCAACAGCCAGCTGCCGATCAGCGTGGTGCCGCCGCTCGGCGCAGCCATCGGAAACAGCGCGTGGCCGGCGAACTGACGCAGCGTGAGATCGCCGGCAAACAACGCGATGCCGACGGCGAAGCCGCAAGCTGCGAGCATTCCGATCAGCCGATGCGCGAGCCCGCGCTCCACCAGCAGCGCGGCGCCGATGATGGCGCTCGCATGAAACAGCAGCATCGACGAAGCAGAGCCAAGCCGCGTGGCGTCGGGCAGATGCGCCGCCGCAGCGGCGAGTCCGACGCCGGCGGCGCCGCACAGCCCGGCGAAAGCGATCAGCAGACGCGCCAGCACAGTCATCGGCCGCGCTCGTCGAGCAGGCGGATCATCGCAGCGCGCAGCTCCGGCATGCCGGCGCCCGAGCGCGACGACGTCGTCAGCACTTCGGGAAATGCGGCCGGGTGCTTGAGCAGAGCCGCCTTGGTGGCTTCGACGCGCGCGGCAAGCTCGGCGGCTTTGACCTGGTCGGCCTTGGTCAGCACGATCTGATAGCTCACTGCGGCCTTGTCGAGCGTCTTGAGGATGTCGAGGTCGACGTCCTTGAGACCGTGACGACCGTCGATCAGCACGTAGACGCGGGCCAGCGTGCTGCGGCCTTGCAGGAAGGAATGGATCAGCGTCGTCCACGACGCCACCTTGGTCTTCGACGCCGCGGCGTAGCCGTAGCCCGGCATGTCGACGAGCCGCAGGCCGCCGTCCGACGGCCCGTCGAAGAAAATCAGCTCCTGGGTCCGGCCCGGCGTATGCGAGGTCCGCGCCAGCGCGTTACGGCCAGTCAGCGCGTTGATCAGGCTGGACTTGCCGACATTCGAGCGCCCCGCGAATGCGACTTCAAGCGCACCCATCGGCGGCAGCGTCTCGATCGACGGCGAGGCCCAGATGAAATGCCAGTCGCCGGCGAACAGCTTGCGTCCGCGTTCGATGTGGTCGGGAGTGATGGTGTCGGTCATCGGGCTCGAAGTCCGGGAATGGCGCGGACGTGCACCCACCTGATGGTCATTCCGGGGCGCCGCGCAGCGGCGAACCCGGAATCTCTTTGCACAATAGCCTCTGGATTCCGGGTTCGCGAGCTGACGCTCGCGCCCCGGAATGACCGGAGGATCAGGCCGCCTTCTTCTTCCGCGAGAAGGCGTTTCGCAGATTGTCCCACAGCTCCACCTTGACGCCGTTGCGGCGCATGATGAAGGCCTGCTGCGCCACCGACAGCGTGTTGTTCCAGGCCCAGTAGATCACCAGACCGGCCGGGAAGTGCGCCAGCATGAAGGTGAAGATCAGCGGCATCCAGGTGAAGATCATCTGCTGCGTCGGATCCGGCGGCTGCGGATTGAGCTTCATCTGGAACCACATGGTGATGCCCATCACCACCGGCCAGGCGCCGAGAACCAGGTAGTGGCCGAGCACCGGAATCGCGGTCGGATCGTAGTGGATGAGCCCGAACAGATTGAAGATGTTGGTCGGGTCCGGCGCAGACAGATCGTGGATCCAGCCGAAGAACGGCGCATGTCGCATCTCGATGGTGACGAACAGCACCTTGTACAGAGAGAAGAACACCGGGATCTGCAGCATCACCGGCAGACAGCCGGCGACCGGATTGATCTTCTCCTTGCGGTAGATCTCCATCATCTCCTGCTGCTGCTTCACCTTGTCGTCCGGATGGCGCTCCTTCAGAGCCGCGAGCTGCGGCTGGATCGCCTTCATTTTCGCCATCGAGGCGTAGGACTTGTTGGCGAGCGGCAGGAACAACAGCTTCACCAGCACGGTGACCAGCAGGATGGCGATGCCGAAATTGCCGACCAGATGGAAGAAGAAGTCGAGCGCCAGGAACATCGGCTTGGTGATGAAGTAGAACCATCCCCAATCGATCAGCAGGTCGAAATGGTTGAGCCCGAGCTGCTGATTGTAGCCGCCGAGGCCAGCGAACGGGAAGTTGATGCCGACGGTGCGGGCTTCCTTGGCGCCGGCGAACAGCCGGGTGCTGACGCTGGCGTTGCCGCCGATCGGAATGGTCCGCGCGTCTTCCAGATAATCTGTCTGGTAGGTGTGCACGTTGCCGACCACGTTGGCCGAGAAGCGCGCCTGCAGCTGCGCATTGGTCTCGGGCAGCAGCGCTGCAGCCCAGTACTTGTCGGTGATGCCGAGCCAGCCGTTGATGACGTTCTTGAACTCGACCGCCTTGGCTTCGTCGATCTTGGCGTAGGTCTTCTCCTGCAGGCCCTGGTCGCCCAGGTAGCCGATCAGACCTTCATGCAGGATGTAGTAGCCCTCGACATGCGGGGTGCCGTGGCGCGAGAGCAGCGCGAACGGATACAGCGTCACCGGCGCACCGCCGACATTGCTGACGTCGTCCTTGATGCTGAACAAATAGCGCTCGTCGACCGAGATGGTGCGGCGGAAGGTCAGGCCCTCGCCATTGTCCCACTTCAGCGTCACCGGGGTCGACGGCGTCAGCGCGCCCGAACCTTCCTGCTGCCACTCTGTGTTCGCATCGGGGAGCTTGACGTTGGAGCCGGCGGCGCCGACCCAGCCGAATTCGGCGTAGTAAGGATTGGCGCTGCCCGACGGCGAGAAGAGTTCGATCGGCGGCGACTTCGGATCGACGGTCTCGCGGAACTGCGTCAGCGCCAGATCGTCGATGCGCGCGCCCTTCAGCGCGATGCTGCCGGCCAGACGCGGCGTCTCGATCTTGACCCGCGGACCGGCGGCGAGCGCAGCCTCGCGGCTGACGGCCGGCGCCACGTTGGCGGCCGGCTGGTTCGGGGCACTTGCGGTGCCGGCCGGTGCGCCGGGGGTCGCGGATGGAGTGGCCGACGGCGAAGCGCCCGGAGCGGGCGCAGCCTGTTTGGCGGCCTGCTGCTGCGCCTGCTGGGCGGCGCGCTGCTTCTCCATCTGCGGGATGTTGAAGAAGTACTGTCAACCGAGCAGCACGAGCCCGGACAGGACAACGGCGAGGATGGTGTTGCGATTTTCGAGCATCGGGTCAGGTCTCGTCGTTCAGTCCGGTTTGGAGGACCCCCGCGCGATGCGGTCGAGCGCGGAGCGGAGATCGCCGAGCATGACGGCAAAATCGCGTGTCAGCGCCGGACGGCGGCCGACCAGCACATAGTCGCTTTGCGGCGGGATCAAAGCCTGATCCGCCTGCCTCACCAGTTCGCGCAGCCGGCGACGAATGCGGTTGCGCTCGGTGGCGGTACCGATCTTTTTGGTCACGGTGAAGCCGACCCGGATGGGACCGCCATCACCGCGGCGGCGACTTTGCAGCACGAACGCCGGGCCGTTGACCCGGGCGGCGCCGGCAACGGCGACGAAGTCCGCCCGCTGCCGCAGTCGCTCCATGATCGTCGCTTAGCCTTAGGCGCTCAGACGCTTACGGCCGCGGGCGCGGCGCGCCGCCAGAACCTTGCGGCCACCGGTGGTGGCGAGACGGGCACGAAAGCCGTGGCGGCGCTTGCGCACCAGTTTGCTCGGTTGATAAGTCCGCTTCACGGGTCGTTCTCCGCTGACCGGGTCAGTTCTTCAATAATTGAGGGGCGCCCGGTGATGCTGGCTCACAGTGGAGCCGGTTGCGGCCCAAAATGAACCGCCCCGGTCGAAGCCGGGCCATCGCGGACAATTCGCGCGGCTTATACGGGAGCGACCTGTTTCCGTCAATTGCGACACAGTGCGGTTTTGGCCCCGCCCGACCTCACGTAACAGTGCCGCGCCGGCCAGCGAAACAGTCCCACAGAGCAACGCGATGACGGCTTCGTTCAAGCTTTCATAGATGGTCAAACGGTAATTTGACCTCGTGGGACGAGGGGCGCATCTTGACATTCGGTCTTTGTGGCGAATCTGCCCGGATTCGTCCCATAACGGCACTGAGCACGGGGCTCGAAAGCAGGCAGAGCAGTGCAGGACGCGGAACGGCAGTCGGAAACTCATGCATGGCGGCGGGGCCTGGAGCCGAAGATCGGCTTGTCGGGCAAGCTGCTGCTGCTGACGATTCCGCTGATCCTGATCGCCGAGATCCTGATCTATGTGCCGTCGATCGCCAATTTCCGGCTCAACCGGCTGAATGACAGGCTCGCCGCCGCCAATACGGCGGCGCTGGTGCTGGACGCCTCGCCGTCCGGCATGGTGCCGGACACACTGGCGCGGCAGGTGTTGGATTCGATCGACGCCCGCGCGGTGGCCATCAAGATGGGACAACAGCGCCGGCTGCTCGCCAGCTCGAACCTGCCGACGACGATCGACCACGTCGTCGACATGCGCAACGTCACGCCGTGGGCGGCGATCCTGGATTCGTTCGTCGTCATGCTGGAAAGCGGCGACAAGACCATGCGGATCATCGGTCCGGCCGAGGGCAACAGCGCGCAGTTCATCGAGGTGGTGATCGACGAGGCGCCGCTGCGCCAGGCGATGTACCGCTTCTCCAGCAACCTGCTCCTGGTGTCGCTGACCATCACCAGCCTGACCACGGCGCTGATCTATCTGGCGCTGCATTTCCTGTTCGTGCGGCCGATGCGGCGGCTGACCGCCAACATGGTGAATTTTCGCCGAAATCCGGAGAGCCCAGCCAGCATCGTCATCCCCGGCCCACGCGGCGACGAAATCGGCCTCGCCGAGCGCGAACTCTCCGACATGCAGCGCGACCTGGTCTCGATGCTGCATCAGAAGAGCCGGCTGGCGGCGCTGGGCCTCGCCGTCTCCAAGATCAATCACGATCTGCGCAACCTGCTGGCGTCGTCGCAGCTATTGTCCGACCAGCTCTCCAGTGTGCCCGACCCGCGTGTGCAGCGCTTTGCGCCCAAGCTGGTGCGATCGCTGGAGCGCGCGATCGCATTCTGCCAGTCGACGCTGTCCTATGGCCGGGCTCAGGAAGCAGCGCCGGACCGCCGTGTCATCCTGATCGAAACGGTGGTCGCCGAGGTTC
>NZ_BADD01000718.1 GCF_000333455.1 Rhodopseudomonas sp. B29 | reverse complement strand
ACGTGCCCTTGCGTGCCGTCGACGATCAGCACGCCGGACAGCGAGCCACGGCGGCCGATCTTGATGGTGTCGCCGATCGCCTCGACATTGCTGGGTTCGCCGACGATGCAGTGATCGAATTTTTCGCCGCGCTCGGCGGCCCATTGCAGCAGCTTGACGGTGCCGTTGACGGCGACGTCTTCCTCGTCGCCGGTGATCAGGAACGAGATTGATCCCTTCGGTCTGCCGCCGTTCGCCGCCAGATAGTCCAGCGTCGCCGCCACCGCGCAGGCGATGCCGCCCTTCATGTCGACCGCGCCGCGGCCATACAGCAGGCCATCCGCGACATCGCCCGAGAATGCGCCGTGACTCCAGGCGCTGGCCTCGCCCGGCGGCACCACGTCGGTATGGCCGGCGAAACACAGATGCGGCGCGCTGTCGCCGATCCGCGCATAGAGATTGTCGATATCGGCGGTGCCCGGCTCGGAGAAGGTGACGCGATGCACGGTGAAGCCGGCATCGCCGAGCAGCCGCTCCAGCACGCCGAGTGCGCCGGCATCGGCGGGCGTCACCGATGCGCAGCGCAGCAGATCCTGCGCGATCGAGAGAGCAGTCGGAGTCGAGGTCATCAGGTCATTGTGTTTTTCGGCGCCAGCGGATCTGGGCCGTATTGGTTGGGACCGCGGGTGCCGCGCAGGCAGCCGAGTTCGATGGTAATCCAGACGGTCACCGCGAGACTCCCGACGCCAAGAATGAATTTGCCGCTGGACGTCGCGTCGGTCTCCTCCAGCAAGCCAACGATGGTGCTGACTCCCCAAAACACCAGCATCCACCATCCGCTTTGGTCTCGATCGTGCAAACGCTTAATTCCCGCAACGGTGCTTGACCATATTAGCAATAGAGTGGCGATAGCGAAGATGACCATCGACAAATAGCTAAGGGCGGTGCCGGTCGCGTAGATCGCGCTAGAAACTCCAGCGCCGATTAAGATCAAGGCAAAACAGACGACAAAAATGGCAAGATTGATCAGCTCTACCAACCAGTATCTGGCCCGGTTGATCCGGCCCTGAAAGCTGAACAGCAGCGTCGTCAGATTCATGAGCGGCTTCCGAAAGACTCAGTCTCGCAGCAATTCATTGATCGAAGTCTTGGAGCGGGTGCGCTCGTCGACGCGCTTGACGATCACGGCGCAAGCGGTCGCCGGGCCCGGGTTGCCGTTCTTCAGTGGCTTGGCGGGCATCGTGCCCGGCACCACCACGGCGTATTCGGGCACTTCGCCGACGAAGATCTCGCCGGTCTCGCGATCGACGATCTTGGTCGAGGCGCCGAGGAACACGCCCATCGACAGCACCGCACCCTTGCGGACGACAACGCCCTCGGCGACTTCCGAGCGGGCGCCGATGAAGCAATCGTCCTCGATGATGACCGGCCCGGCCTGCAGCGGCTCCAGCACGCCGCCGATGCCGACGCCGCCGGAGATGTGGACACGCTTGCCGATCTGCGCGCAGGAGCCGACCGTCGACCAGGTGTCGACCATCGTGGCTTCGTCCACATACGCGCCGAGATTGACGAAGGACGGCATCAGCACGACGTTCTTGGCGATGAAGGCAGAGCGGCGCACGATCGCACCCGGCACGGCGCGGAAGCCGGCCTCACGGAAGCGGTTCTCGCCCCAGCCCTCGAACTTCGACGGCACCTTGTCCCACCAATTGGCACCGCCGGGGCCACCCGCGATCGTGCTCATGTCGTTGAGCCGGAACGACAGCAACACCGCCTTCTTGAGCCACTGATTGACGGTCCA
>NZ_BADD01000719.1 GCF_000333455.1 Rhodopseudomonas sp. B29 | reverse complement strand
ACCCGATCGGGGATTCGATCGGCGGGCTGTTCGGTCCCGTCGGCGTACTCGCCGCATTGTGGAAGCGCGCCAAGGATCCGAACGCCCCCGGCGAAGAGATCGATCTGGCGCTGACCGAGACCGTGTTCCGGCTGCTCGACGTGCTGCCGATCGAGCACGATCAGCTCGGCTTCGTGCGCAGCCGCATCGGCAACTCCAACGGTTACTCCGCTCCCGCCGCAGTGTTTCGCACCAAGGACGATCATTGGGTGACGCTGGCCGGCTCGACCAACGCGCTGTACGCGTGCAACTGCCGGGCAATTGGGCGCCCCGACCTGATCGACGATCCGCGCTTTGCCGGCAATCACAATCGCGTCCAGCATGCCGGCGAACTCAACGCCATCTTCGCCGCCTGGTGCCTGGATCATAACCTCGATGAAGTGCTCGAAGCCTTCACCGCCGCGCAAGGCACCATCGCGCCGATCTACTCGGTCGATCAGATTGCCGCCGATCCGCAGGCGCAGGCGCGCGACATGATCACGCGCGTACCCGATCCGCATTTCGGCACCGTGGCGATGTCCAACGTCGTGCCGCGCTTCACCGTCGATCCAGTGAAGCCGCAGCATTCGGCCGGCGACATCGGCCACGACAATCACGAGGTCTATCGCGACTGGCTGGGATTGTCGGAGGCCGAGATCGAGCGACTCCAACTCGCGCATGTGATCTGAGCAGCGCAGCTGCCGTCGCGCGTAGCCGGAACGACAACAAGAACCGGACCGCGCCCTCAAGGAGACGTCGAATGCCTATCACCCGCCGCTCACTACTCGCGACCGCCGCCGCCCTCGCCGCCATGCCGGCCGCGCGGGCCTTCGCCGACACCGAATGGCCGAGCCATATCGTCAAAACCATCTCGCCTTACGGCGCCGGCGGCGCCAACGATATCTCGCTGCGCATCTTCAACGCGTTCTTCGAGCGCGAGCTGAAGGAGCAATTCATCGTCGAGAACAAGCCAGGCGCCGGCACGCGCATCGCCAGCGAAACCGTGGCGCACAGCGCGCCCGACGGCTACACGTGGCTCTACGCGGCGGCGCCCTACGCGACGGCCGAGGCGCTGTTCGGCAAACTCAACTACGAGCGCAAGGAGCTGCGCCCGGTGGCGATGGCGGCTTACGCGCCGATCTTCCTGATCATCAACGCCAAGTCCCCGTACAAGACGCTGCCGGAGCTCATCGCCTACGGCAAATCGAAGTCGGAGGGCCTGACCTTCGGCTCGCCCGGCCCCGGCTCGCAGCCGCATCTCGCCGCCGAGCTGCTGTTCAAGACCGCCGGCGTCAAAGGCCTCAACATCCCGTTCCGCGGCGACTCGGCCGCCTACACTGAACTCCTCGCCGGCCGCGTCGATGCGACGTTCACGGCGATCACTTCGGCGCTGCCGCACATTCAGGCCGGCACGTTCCGCGTGCTCGCCACCGGCTCGCCCACCCGCAGCACGATCTATCCGGATGCCCCGACCATGGTGGAGCTCGGCTATCCGCAGGTGACCGCCGCCGGCTGGTACGGCTTCATGGCGCCGGCCGCGACGCCGGCACCGATTATCGAGAAGCTACAGGACCTCGTACTCCGCGCGCTGAAGGACAAGGACGTCCAGCAGAAGCTGATCGCGCAAGGGCTCGAAGCCCACGGCCTCAGCGGCGTCGACTTTGCCAAGTTCATCGACGACGAGACCGCGAAATGGAGCAAGGTGATCAAGGAAGCGGGGCTGCAAGGCCAGCAATGACGCTCCTTCCGTCATGCCGTCTTCGCCTCACACCTCACCGTCACCACCCGCGCATGCGGGTGGCCCAGTATCCCAGAGCATTCCTGATCGAGCACGATGGTCAACATCAGCGCTCCGGGAATACTGGGTCGCCCGCCGTCGCGGGCGATGACCTGGTCGCGCTCGGCCAGCTTGGCGGCGACGAATTCGGCGGCGGTGCCCTCGACGACTTCCTTGTCGAAGCGCTCGACCAGTTCGGCGTAGAGCTGGTCGTCGCCGGTGAGGAAGCGCGTCTCCAGGATCGCAGTGCGGATAGTCATGTCGGCGCGCGCCTGGCGCACGCATTCGTCGACCGAGCGCGTCGCGTGGCCGACTTTGAGGCCGATGTCCCACAGGCAGTACAGGATGACTTCGGCGACCTGCTCGCCCCAGGCGGTCTGCTTGTAGGGCAGGATGAACAAGAGATCGATGTCGCTCTCCGGCGCCATCAGACCGCGGCCGTAACCGCCGGTCGCCACCACCGACATCCGCTCGGAGCTCGACGGCGTCGGCGAATTATACAGGTACTGCGTCGCGGCGCGGAACAGCAGCCGGATGATCTCGTCCTGAACGAAGCACAGCCGCTCGGCGCAGCGGCGGCCGTGGCGATCACGCAGCAACTCGGCCTCGGCCTCGGCGCGCGCCTTGGCGAGTTCGGCCTTCATCATCATCGCCAGCGCGGTGCGGAACGCCTGATCGTTGCCTGCGTGGGCCTCGGCCAGAGCGGCGATATCGCCGCTGACGCGGGCGCTGTCGAACCGCGGATCGGCGGCCTTCGGATGTGTAACGACTTTATCCATGCGTCTGACCGATAACGAAGCTGGCTGGCGCTGTCACCGGCGATTGTAGCCGCCAGCGATTCGCACGTAATCCCCACAGCATAGGGTCTGGCGGCCGGCGCTGGCGATGGGTCTTTCGGCAATTCGCGGGTTTTGCCGGCCACCAGGCCGTCTGCAAAGCCATCGTGGCGCGGCAAATGCCTTCTCATTGTCGCGCGCTTGTGAGAGAGGGTGAGTTCGCGTTCCCTACTGAACCATCCGAAAGCACGCCCGATGTCCTCCGCCGTCTCCCCGCTCGCGCCGACCGAAGTCCCCGCATTGCCGGCCATCGCCGGCGTCCGCCTCGCCACCGCGGCGGCCGGCATCCGCTACAAGGGCCGCACCGACGTGCTGCTGGTCGAGATGGAGAAGGGCACCACGGTCGCCGGGGTGTTCACCAAGTCCAAGTGCCCCTCGGCCCCGGTCGAATGGTGTCGCGATAAGCTCAAGGGCGGCGGCGCCCGCGCCCTGGTGGTCAATTCCGGCAATGCCAACGCGTTCACCGGCAAGACCGGCCGCCAGGCCACGGCGCTGACGGCCCAGCTCGCCGCCAAGGCGGTCGGCTGCAAGCCGGCCGAGGTGTTCCTCGCCTCCACCGGAGTGATCGGCGAACCGCTCGACGCCACCAAGTTCGATGGCGTGCTCGACGAACTGGTGCAGGAAGCCAGTCCGGACGACTGGATGGACGCCGCCAAGGCGATCATGACCACCGACACCTTCCCCAAGGTCGCGACCGCGACGGTGAAGCTCGGCAAGGCCAAGGTTACCATCAACGGCATGGCCAAGGGCGCCGGCATGATCGCGCCCGACATGGCGACGATGCTGTCCTTCGTCTTCACCGACGCCCCGCTGTCGGCCTCGTGCCTGCAGGCGCTGCTCAAAGCCGGCGTCGCCGACACCTTCAACGCGGTGACGATCGACGGCGACACTTCGACCTCGGACACGCTCTTAGCCTTCGCTACCGGGACCGCGGCCGAGAACGGCGCGCCGAAGATCTCGCGCGCCTCCGACCCGCGGCTCAAGGCCTTCGTCAAAGCCTTCAACGCCGTGCTGGCCGACCTCGCCGAGCAGGTCGCGCGCGACGGCGAAGGCGCCCGCAAGCTGGTCGAAATCATCGTCGAAGGCGCCAAGACCAAGGAGTCGGCGCGCAGGATCGCGATGTCGATCGCCAACTCGCCGCTGGTGAAAACCGCGGTCGCCGGTGAAGACGCCAACTGGGGCCGGGTGGTGATGGCAGTCGGCAAAGCCGGCGAGCCGGCCGATCGCGACAAGCTGTCGATCTCGTTCAACGGCATCCGCGTCGCCAAGTCCGGCGCACGCGACCCGAGCTACGACGAGAAGCAGGTCTCGGCCGAAATGAAGAAGCCCGAGATCCAGATCAAGGTCGCCCTCGGTCTCGGCAAAGGCCGCGACCGCGTGCTGACATGTGATCTCACCAAGGAATACGTCGCGATCAATGGCGATTACCGGTCGTAAAGCTGGCAGTGTGCGATGGCGAAAAGCACCGTGCTCGTCCAATCACAAACGTCATCGCCCGCGAAAGCGGGCGACCCAGTACGCCGTGTCGTTGGTTGCTTAGCCGCGGCGCTCTGGAATACTGGGTGCCCCGCTTTCGCGGGGCATGACGTTGTTAGTAGGGCGAGCGCTGTGCACCACATTCGCGGTATGGTGATCGCCCTGCGTCAGACGCGGAGCGCCGCATGAACCTCCTCCTCGTCGTCGCCGCGGCGCTGATCGATGCTGATAATCGCGTGCTGATCGCGCAGCGGCCGAAGCACAAGCAACTCGGCGGGCTGTGGGAATTTCCGGGCGGCAAGCTGGATGCCGGCGAGCGGCCGGAGGCGGCGCTGATCCGCGAGCTGAACGAAGAGCTCGGCATCACCGTGAAGGAAGCCTGCCTGGCGCCGCTGACCTTTGCCAGCCACGCCTACGAAGACTTCCATTTGCTGATGCCACTGTATGTCTGTCGGCGCTGGGAAGGAATGGTGATGCCGCGCGAAGGCCAGGAACTGGCCTGGGTCCGCGCCACCAAGCTGCGCGACTACCCGATGCCGCCCGCCGACATCCCGCTGATCCCGCCGCTGATCGAATTGTTGATGTAGCACGCCGTCATGCTGAGGTGCTCGCCCGTAGGGCGAGCCTCGAAGCATGCGCCACGTGCGAAGCCCATCCTTCGAGGCTCGCTTCGCGAGCACCTCAGGATGACGCTGCACTTGTTACTTCGGCTGTAATCCCCTCACCGCCTCCGCCAGGCTCGCCTTCGCCGAACCCGGCCGTAGCGGCTGTTGCTGGCTTTCGTGCGGGGCCCAGCCGGACAGCCAGACGATCTCGAAGGTGGCGCGGATGCGGCCGTCGGGATCGGCGAAACGCTCGGCGTAGACTTGCGCCATGCGGGTCAGCGTGGCGCGGCGGAGCGGCGTCTTGCGGCGCTCGATCAGCGTGTTGGTGGCGCCCATGCGCCGCAGATCCTGCATCAGCGCGAAGACGTGCGGATAGCGCACCACGACGCGGTCGACATCGGTGACCGGCAGCGCGAAGCCGGCGCGCTGCAGCAGCGCGCCGAGGTCGCGCAGATCGGCCGCCGGCGCAACGCGCGGCGACACGCCGCCCTCGATCTCGGCCTCGGCGGCCGCGAACGCCTGACGTAGTTCGGTCAGCGTATCGCCGCCGGTCAGTGCAGCGAGCAGCAGGCCGTCCGGCTTCAGCGCGCGGCGGATCTGCGCCAAGACGCCCGGCAAATCATTGGCGAATTGCAGCGCCAGCGCCGAGACGGCGAGATCGAACGCGCCCGGCGCCAGGTTCAGCGCTTCCTCGCCGGACGGATCGACCGCCACATGCGTCACGTTCGGAAACCGCTGCGCTGGCAGCGCCGAGCCCGGCGTCCACACGTCGGCGATGACGCGAAACTCGCGCAGCACCGCGCCGAGCCGCTCCTCCATCTCGCCACTGACGCGATCGAGCAGGAAACCGGCCGGCTCCAGCCTGCCGGCACGCGCCAGCCGCGGCGCCAACAGGCGCCGATCGAACAACAAGGGAGCAGATGCGTTCATGCGCGGCAGCTAAGCATCGTCACGAGCGAAGGCAAATCGCCTCAGTTCAGCTTCGAGCCGGCCGATGGACCCGCCTGCGCCGGCCCGGCCTGCTGAGCCTCGAACATCTTCAGCACCGCATCCAGCGCGTTGCGCAGATGCTGCGCGCCGCTCTGGCTGCAGCGCAGCCGGGCGGTGGTGACGAACTTCACCTCGACGGTACCGTCGGCCAGCGGGTTGAGCGTCCGCGCCGCGAGTTCGATCTCGACCGCATTGGCCATCACCCCGTGCGCCGGCGCGATGTCGAAATAGACATGCGGCGCGTTGACGAGATCCAGATAGGTGATATCGGCGGGCTTGGTTTCCGGGGCGGCCATGCGAACTCCTGGGCGCGAAGGCGATGGCGCCTTGTGCGCCTTTCCGGCCGCCGGCTCTACCCGGAACTTGCCCTGCTTCCCCTGCTCGCGCGCATTGAAGCCGCTTGACGCCACAACCGACCGCGCTAGCCTTCCTTGCATGCAGGCGATGGCGGACAGGCTGGCGCAAAGCGCCGGTACGGCATGGACGAGCCTCGCCCCGGTGCGGCGCGCGCTGCAGCGGGCGGCGCAGCTGGCGCTCGACATCGCGCTGCCGACGCTGTGCGTGGCCTGCCGCGAACCGGTCGCGGGCGACGGCGTCTGTGCAGCCTGCTGGGCGCAGCTTTCGTTCATCGCGCCGCCTTATTGCGACAGGCTGGGAATCCCGTTCGTTTACGATCCCGGCCCCGGTATGCTGTCGATGCAGGCGATCGCCGACCCGCCCGCCTATGCGCGGGCCCGTGCTGCCGTGCGCTACGACGATATTGCCAAAACGCTGGTACACGGCCTCAAATTCCACGACCGCACCGATCTGGCGCCGACGATGGGGCAGTGGATGGCGCATGCCGGCAAGCCGCTGCTCGACGAGGCCGACGTGCTGGTGCCGGTGCCGCTGCATTGGCGCCGCGGCTTCTCGCGGCGCTACAACCAATCCGGCGCGCTGGCGCGGGCGATCGGCAAACAGACCGGGCTGCCGGTGGCGGTCGAGGCACTGCGTCGCATCCGCCCGACCGCGCATCAGATCGGGCTGTCGCGCAGCGAGCGCGCCGCCAACGTGCAGGGCGCCTTCAAGGTCGCGGCGGACCGCAAGCACGTGATCCAGGGCCGCCGTGTGGTGCTGATCGACGACGTCCTCACCTCCGGCGCCACGGTCGACGCCTGCGCCCGCGCCCTGCTCCGCGCCAAGGCGGCCTCGGTCGACGTTCTGGTTTTCGCGCGGGTTGTGGATACCTTGAAATCTCCCATATAATCCGCTCCTTGCGCCGAACCGGCGCGGAGAAGACGGAGCCGTGATGCCCGCTGCGATCGAAATTTTCACCCGCCCCGGCTGCGGCTATTGCAGCGCCGCCAAGTCGCTGCTCAACCGCAAGAAGGCGGCGTTCACCGAATACGACGTATCGGTGGATCCGTCCTACCGCCAGCAGATGGACCAGCGCACCCATCCGGGCTCGACCTATCCGCAGATCTTCATCGACGGCCGCCACATCGGTGGCTGCGACGACCTCTACGCGCTCGACCGCGAGCACAAGCTCGACGCACTGCTCGCCGGCGAGACCGCAGCGTCATGACGGGCGTCGGAGCCGCCTTCAACGCCGCGATGGTGCAGATGCGCACCGGCCTCGAGCCGGCGCAGAGTCTGGCGCAAGGCACTGCGCTGATCCGCGAGGCGGCCGCCGCCGGCGCCGACTACGTGCTCACCCCCGAGGTGAGCAACATGATGCAGCTCAATCGCGAAGCGTTGTTCGAACGGCTGGCCGAAGAGGACAGCGACGCATCTCTCAAGGCCTATAGCGAGCTGGCGCGCGAACTGAACATCCATCTGCATATCGGCTCGCTGGCGATCCTCGCGACGCCGGATCGCGCCGCCAACCGCTCGTTCCTGATCGGGCCCGACGGCGGCATCCTGGCGAGCTACGACAAAATCCACATGTTCGACATCGATCTCGGCAATGGCGAGAGCTATCGCGAGTCGGCGAACTATCAGCCGGGTGAAACCGCGGTGATCTCCGATCTGCCGTGGGGCCGGCTCGGCCTGACGATCTGCTACGACGTCCGCTTCCCGGCGTTGTACCGCGCGCTCGCTGAGGCCGGCGCTTCCTTCATCTCGGTCCCGGCCGCCTTCACCAAACCGACCGGCGAAGCGCATTGGCACGTGCTGCTGCGCGCCCGCGCCATCGAGAACGGCTGCTTCGTGTTCGCCGCCGCACAGGGCGGCCTGCACGAGAACAAGCGCGAGACCTACGGCCATTCGCTGATCATCGATCCCTGGGGCAAGGTGCTGGCCGAAGGCGGCATCGATCCCGGCTTCATCATGGCGCGGATCGATCCGGCGGAAGTCGGCAAGGCGCGCGGCAAAATCCCGTCGCTGCAGCACGGCCGCCGCTTCACGCTGGCGGATCCCAATGCCGGCCCGGACTATCTGCATCTGGTCCGGAGCCAGACATGATCCGCTACAGTCTGCGCTGCGACCAGGGGCATCAGTTCGACAGCTGGTTTCAGAGCTCGTCGGCTTACGACTCGCAGGTCCGGCGCAAACTGGTGAGCTGCCCGCAATGCGACTCGGTGAAGGTCGAGAAGGCCATCATGGCGCCGCAGATCGCGCGCCGCAAAGGCCGCGAGCCGGTGGTCGACCAGGCTTCGCCTGCGCCTGCTGCTTCGCCTGAAGCGGCAGCACCGGTGCCGGCGACGAATTCAACGCCGCTGATGCTCGCGCAGGAGCGCGAGCTGCGCGCCAAACTCAAGGAATGGCGCGACCACATTTTCAAGACCGCCGACAACGTCGGCGAACGTTTCCCGGAACAGGCCCGCGCCATGCACTACGGGCGACATCGAGCACCGCCCGATTTATGGCGAAGGCGTCTCCGGCCGAAGCCAAAGAACTGATCGAAGAAGGCATCGAAGTCGCGCCGCTGCCGGTGCTGCCGGACGATCGGAACTAACCCTTCGTCATTCCGGGGCGCGCGTAGCGCGAGCCCGGAATCCATACGCCGCAGCATCTGTTATGGAACACGGTGGCTGTTACTTCGCTCACGGAGCGAGAACAGGAGATATGGATTCCGGGTTCGCCGCTTCGCGGCGCCCCGGAATGACGGACGAGAAGTTGGGCGTAGAACGATCGCTGGAGATGCCACCGTGAACCCCGACACCCTCCTCTCCTGGCAACTCTGGGCCATCCTCTCCGCAGTATTCGCGGCGCTGACGGCGATCTTCGCCAAGGTCGGCGTCGCCGATATCAACTCCGATCTTGCCACCTTCATCCGCACCATCGTGGTGTTGGTGGCACTCGCGGCTATTCTGCTCGCTACCGGCAAGTTCGCGCTGAGCGGGCCGATCACGCCCAAGACCTGGCTGTTCCTGATCCTGTCCGGCCTGTGCACCGGGGCGTCGTGGCTGTGCTACTTCCGCGCGCTCAAGCTCGGGCCGGCGACGCTGGTGGCGCCGATCGACAAACTCAGCGTGGTGCTGGTGGCGCTGTTCGGCGCGGCGTTTCTGGGCGAGCGGCCGAGCGGCACAAGCTGGTTCGGCATCGCCCTGATCGCCGCCGGTGCGGTGATCATCGCGCTGAAATAATCAGGCGGCCACCAAAAGTCCGACGCCGATCACGATCAGGGCGATGCCGGAGAGTTCGCGCCAGGACAGCGGCTGCTTGAACGAATAGTAAGCCACCGCCTGGGCGAACAGCACCTCGACCAGCGCCAGCGTGCGCACGCTAGCGGCCGCAGTGAGCGCGAAGGCGAAGAACCAGAATTGCGACGCGGCGGCGCCGACGAAGCCGGCCAGCATCGAGGGCCGCCACAGCTTGAGAATGTCGCGCAGCACCTGCGGCGCCCGCGCCAGCAGATAGATGGTCAGCACCAGCGTCTGCACGCCGAGCCCGAACACCAGCGTGTAGCTCGCCGCGGTGACGAAGCTGACGCCCGGCACCACGATGATGGCGCCGCGATAGCCGACCGCCGATAGCGCGAAGCCGGCGGCGGCGGCCAGCCCGAGCACGGTCGGACGCAGATTGCCGAGGCTGCGGGCGGCACCAGGGCGCAGCGCCGTGATCACCACGCCGACCGTGGCGATCATGATCGCCACCACTTTCCAGACACTCAGATGATCGCCGAGAAACACGAAGCCGAAGATAGCGGTCTGGATCGCCTCGGTCTTGAGATACGCGGTGGTGACGACGAACGAGCGCTCGGTCATCGCCTGCAGCATCAGCCCGGTGGCGGCGATCTGCGACAGCGCACCCAGCAGCAGCCACGGCCAGAACGTCGCGCCGGGCCATGGAATCGCATCGCCGGTGGCGACGATGACAATGGCGAAGAACACCAGCGAGAACGGAAAGCCGAACAAAAAGCGGATATTGGTGGCGCCCCAGGTGCCGAGTGGCCCGGTGAGCGAGCGCTGCATCGCATTGCGCGCGACCTGCCCGACCGCGGCGACGATCGTGAACGGAACCCAGAGCGAGGTGACGGTGAACATGAGGGCGGGACCAGGAAAGGTGCCGCACCGTGGCGGTTGCGCACCGCCCGGTCAACCAGCGCCGGCATGCCGGAGCCGCAGACGGCCCTGCAGGAATGCCGTGCTGATGCAAGGCGGCGATCGTCATTGCGAGGAGCGAAGCGACGAAGCAATCCAGCCCGGTGCACGGAGCTGGATTGCTTCGCTTCGCTCGCAATGGCGATGGAGAGGTCGCCTTGTGTAGCTGTAGGGTGGGCAAAGGCGCGCAGCGCCGTGCCCACGTCGAACGTCACCGCGTGGGCTTCGCTACGCTCAGCCCACCCTACGAATCAACGAAGCCGACCACACCGCCGTCTCGGCCACCACCATGTAGTTCACGTCCATGTCGGTCGACAGCCGCCAGCGGTCGGCGAGCGGATTGAAGGTGATGCCGGATTGTTCGGTGACGGCGAGCTTCAGCCCGGTCAGGTACTGCTCGAGTTCGGCGGGCGTGACGAACTTGTCCCACTGATGCGTGCCGCGCGGCAGCCAGCGCATGACGTATTCGGCGCCGACGATGGCGAGCGCAAAGCTCTTCCAATTGCGGTTGAGCGAGGCCACCACCATCATGCCGGTCGGCTTCATCAGCGCCGCGCAGCGCGCCAGGAAGGCGCCGACGTCGGTGACGTGCTCGATCACTTCCATCGCCAGCACGATATCGAAGCGCTCGCGTGGATCGACCTCTTCGACCGTGGTGTTGCGATAGTCGATCGACAGATGCGACTTCTCGGCGTGCAGCTTGGCGGCCGCGATGTTGGTGGCCGAGGGATCGATGCCAATCACCTGGGCGCCGAGCCGGGTCAGCGGCTCGCACAACAGACCCGCGCCGCAGCCGATGTCGAGCACGCGCAAGCCTTCCAGACAGCTCAGGCTCTTGGCGTTACGCTCGAACTTGCGGCAGGCGGCATCGCGGATGAAGCTGATCCGCAGCGGATTGATCCGGTGCAGCGGCGCCATCTTGCCGGTCGGGTCCCACCATTCCGCCGACAGCTTGGAAAACTTGGCGATCTCGGCCGGATCGACGGTCGAGGCTGCGGCGGGGGAGTCGAATTGCGGTGCCATGAGTACAGCCGTGCTCCTAACGCGCGGTGATGGAATTGCGGAACGCCAGCGGCGCTGCGACCGTGCGGATGGTCTCGCGGCCTTCGCCGACGCCCAGGACGGTCACGTCGCCATATCCGAAGATACGGCCCAAAATGCTTTGATCGAGATCGACACTTTCGATCTTGTCGAGACTCATTTCGAAGGTCCGACGCTGCACGAAGCCGGTCTTGTGCACCAGCCGGAACGAGGTGACGTCGGTTTCGGTCGTCCAGCGGTGGAACCAGGCGCGCAGCGTCGCCACCGCGGCGAACAGTCCGACGATGCCCCCGATCCCGAGAAGCCCGAGCTTGAGACGTTCGTCGATCGCTGCCAGCGCCTGCAACTGGGTGACACCGGCAGCGACCACGGCGACCACCCACAGACCGATCGCCGGAAGATAGAAAATCCAATGGGGCTTGGCGGAATACAGCACGCGTTCGCCGGGCTGCAGGATCTGGTCGATATATCGTCCCATTCCGTGTCAGACGCCTTGTTCCGGTCTCGCGCCCGCTGGAGGCGATCTCCGGCTTGCTTGCCCGGAACCACGGCGCTGTGTATACGCCGCCACCAAGGCGCCCGCCCTCCGCGGAATCCGCGCCATCATTACTCGTTGTCTGCAGGGATTGCACTATTCGTCATGGGCCGGCTGGTGATGAAATTCGGCGGCACGTCCGTCGCCAATATCGAGCGCATCCAGAACGTCGCGCGCCATGTCAAACGCGAGGTCGATGCCGGGCACGAGGTGGCGGTGGTGGTGTCGGCGATGTCCGGCAAGACCAACGAACTGGTCGCCTGGTGCACCGAGGCCTCGCCGCTGCATGACGCCCGCGAATACGACGCCGTGGTCGCCTCCGGCGAGCAGGTGACGTCGGGGCTTCTGGCGATCGTGCTGCAATCCCTCGGCATCCAGGCCCGGTCCTGGCAGGGCTGGCAGATCCCGATCCTGACCAGCGACGCCCACGCCTCGGCGCGCATCCAGGGCATCGACGGCAGCGAAATCATCAAGCGCTTCGCCGAGCGCAAGGAGGTCGCGGTCATTGCCGGCTTCCAGGGCATTCACGCCGAGACCGGCCGCATCACCACGCTCGGCCGCGGCGGATCCGACACCTCGGCGGTGGCGATCGCGGCGGCCCTGAAGGCCGACCGCTGCGACATCTACACCGACGTCGACGGCGTCTACACCACCGACCCGCGGGTGGTGCCGAAGGCCCGCCGGCTCGACAAGGTATCGTTCGAGGAAATGCTGGAGCTGGCCTCGCAGGGCGCCAAGGTGCTGCAGGTGCGCTCGGTCGAGCTCGGCATGGTGCACAACATGCCGATCTTCGTGCGCTCCAGCTTCGACAAGCCAGAGGATATCGACCCGCACGGCACGCCGCCGGGCACGCTGATCAGCAGCGAGGAGGAATCAATGGAGAACCAGGTCGTCACCGGCATCGCCTTTTCCAAGGACGAGGCTCAGATTTCGGTGCGCCGGATCGAGGACAAGCCGGGCGTCGCCGCGTCGATCTTCGGTCCGCTGGCCGATGCCAACATCAACGTCGACATGATCGTCCAGAACGTGTCCGAGGACGGCAAGACGACCGACCTGACCTTCACGGTGCCGGCCGCCGACTTCGCCCGCGCCAAGCAGACCATCACCTCAGCCCAGGATAAGATCGGCTACGCCCGATTCGACTCGGAGACCGACGTCGCCAAGGTGTCGGTGATCGGCTCGGGCATGCGCAGCCATGCCGGCGTCGCCGCCCAGGCTTTCGCGGCGCTGGCCGCCCGCAACATCAACATCCGGGCCATCACGACCTCGGAAATCAAGTTCTCGGTTCTGATCGACGCCGCCTACACCGAATTGGCGGTGCGGACACTGCATAGTTTGTACGGTTTGGATCAACAATAGGTCGAATTTGTCTTGATTTGAGGCCTGTGCGCAGCGCCGGATTGGCTCCGGCGTGGCAGGCGTTTTGCTTGGCAAATCAAGCTCCAATTCGCTATAGGGCGTGAAGCGGCATCGACCGCGGGCGGCTGGGCCCTGCGCCCGATTGCGCTGCGCCGCGAAGGCGGAAGCCGGGGTCGAAACGGCCTCGCGCCCGGCTCGCGCGACCACGTCCCGGGGCGGAAGCGGCCCGGCTCATTTCGAAGGCGTCGTCGCCGGCTCCGCACGCCGGCGGCGGTGAAGGGTTCAGGGAGACTTCGGCACATGCGGAGCACGTCGGGCGGCCCCCGCGTCTTGCTGAGACGGCTCCGCGAAACCATGGCGGAGCCTGTCTCCGCGCAAGAGCGCCTGGACAAGATCGTGGTGCTGATCGCCGCCAACATGGTGGCGGAGGTGTGCTCGACCTACGTGCTGCGCGTCGACAACACGCTCGAGCTCTACGCCACCGAAGGTCTGAACCGCGAGGCGGTCCACCAGACCGTGCTGAACGCCCACGAGGGCCTGGTCGGTCTGGTTGCCTCCGAGGCGACGCCGCTCAACCTCTCCGACGCCCAGAGCCACCCGGCGTTCTCGTTCCGGCCGGAAACCGGCGAAGAAATCTATCACTCCTTCCTCGGCGTGCCGATCCTGCGCGCCGGCAACACGCTCGGCGTGCTGGTGGTGCAGAACCGCGCCAAGCGCACCTATGTCGAGGAAGAAGTCGAGGCGCTGCAGACCACCGCGATGGTGCTGGCCGAGATGATCGCCTCGGGCGAACTCTCGGCGCTGGCGCAGCCGGGCGCCGAGCCTGCGGCGCGGCACTCGATCCACAAGACCGGCGCCGTGCTGTCAGACGGCATCGCACTCGGCCACGTCGTGCTGCACGAACCGCGCGTCGTCATCACCAACTACATCGCCGAGGATCTCAACAAAGAGGTCAAGCGGCTCGATTCGGCGCTGGCCAATCTGCGCTCCGATCTCGACCGTCTGCTCGAGCGCGGCGACGTCGCCGAGAGCGGCGAGCACCGCGACGTGCTGGAAGCCTATCGGATGTTCGCCAACGACCACGGCTGGTCGCACAAGCTGCACGAGGCGGTGGCGACCGGTCTCACCGCCGAAGCCGCGGTCGAACGCGTGCAATCGGATACACGCGCCCGGATGCTGCGCTCGACGGATCCTTATCTGCGCGACCGGCTGCACGATCTCGAAGACCTCGGCCACCGGCTGATGCGCCAGCTGGTCGGCCAGAACCACGCGCCGACCCGCGAGCAGCTACCCGAGAACGCCATCCTGATCGCGCGCTCGATGGGCCCGGCAGCGCTGCTCGATTACGATCGCAAGCGGCTGCGCGGCCTGGTGCTGGAAGAAGGCACGGCGAATTCCCACGTCTCGATCGTGGCGCGCGCGCTCGGCATAGCGGCGATCGGCGAGGTGCCGAATGCGCCTGGCATCGCCGATCCGGGCGACGCCATCATCGTCGACGCCACCTCCGGCTCGATCTATGTGCGGCCCTCTGCCGAGATCGAATCCGCCTATGCGGAGCGCGTCCGCTTTCGCGCCCGCCGGCAGGCGCAGTACTCGGCGCTGCGCGAGCGGCCCTGCGTCACCAAGGACGGCCAGCCGATCGACCTGATGATCAACGCCGGCCTCGTCATCGATCTGCCGCACATCGAAGACACCGGCTCCTCGGGCATCGGCCTGTTCCGCACCGAGCTGCAGTTCATGGTCGGGCAAAGCCTGCCGCGCTCGAGCGATCAGCTCGCGCTGTATCGTTCGGTGCTGGACGCCGCAGGCTCCAAGCCGGTGACGTTCCGCACGCTCGACATCGGCGGCGACAAGGCGTTGCCCTACATGGAGACGGTGGTCGAGGAGAATCCGGCGCTCGGCTGGCGCGCGATCCGGCTCGGACTCGACAGGCCGGGCCTGCTGCGCAGCCAGATCCGCGCGCTGCTCCGCGCCGCCAGCGGTCGTTACTTGCGCGTGATGTTTCCGATGATCTCGGAGGTCGCCGAATTCGACGAGGCCAAGGGCATCGTCGAGCGCGAGCTGACTTATCTGCGCCAGCACGGCCACACGCTCCCGGAGCGGGTCGATGTCGGCACCATGCTGGAAGTGCCGGCGCTGCTGTATCAGCTCGACGAACTGTTCAAGAAGGTCGACTTCGTCTCGGTCGGCTCCAACGATCTGTTCCAGTTCCTCTACGCGGTCGATCGCGGCAACTCGCGCGTCTCCGAACGCTTCGACACGCTGGCGGCGCCGATCCTGCGGGCTCTGCGCGACATCGTCCGCAAGGCCAAGGCGGCGAAGCGCCAGCTGTCGCTGTGCGGCGAGATGGCTTCGCAGCCGCTGGCAGCGCTGGCGCTGATCGCCATCGGCTATCGCTCGCTGTCGGTGTCGGCGACCGCGCACGGCCCGGTCAAGGCGATGATCCTCGAACTCGACGCCGCCAAGGCCGAGGCGATGATGACGCCCTTGCTTGAAGCGCCGGCCGGCAGCGTCTCGATCCGCCAGAAGCTGACGGAATTCGCCGAGGCGAACGGGCTGGCCTTGTAGCGACGCTGTTGACGCGTTCGCTCGTCCCTGCCCTTTTGAGTTTCCGAGATCACTCCGATGAATACACTCCCCGAAGCCAAGCTCGACATTCTGCTCGCCCATCATGCGGCGCTGGAGGCCGAGCTGATGGGACAGCTCGGCTCCGACGACTACGTGCGCAAGACGCGCGAGCTCGCCGAACTCAATCCGCTGGTCGAAGCCGTGAAGGCCTACCGCGCCGTGCGCGACGAAATGGGCGAACTCGACGAACTGTTGGAAGACGAAGCCACCGAGCCGGAGATGCGGGCGATGGCGGAAGCGGAGCGCAACGCGCTCGACGCCCACCGCGACGAACTGATCCAGCAGATCCGCATCGCGCTACTCCCCAAGGACGCGATGGACGACCGCAACGTGATGCTGGAAATCCGCGCCGGCACCGGCGGCGACGAGGCGTCGCTGTTCGCCGGCGATCTGTTCCGGATGTATGAGCGCTTCGCTGCGCTCCAGGGCTGGAGCGTCGAGGTGATTTCGGCCTCCGAGGGCACCGTCGGCGGCTACAAGGAAATCATCGCCGAGGTGAAGGGCCGCGGCGCGTTCGCCAAGCTGAAATACGAATCCGGTGTTCATCGCGTGCAGCGCGTGCCTGATACCGAGACTCAAGGGCGCATTCACACCTCGGCAGCGACCGTCGCGGTGCTGCCCGAGGTCGAGGAGGTCGACGTCGACATCAAGCCGGACGATCTGAAGATCGACACCATGCGGGCGCAGGGCGCCGGCGGTCAGCACGTCAACAAGACCGAATCGGCGATCCGCATCACCCATCTGCCGACCGGCATCGTGGTGATGATGCAGGACAGCCGCTCGCAGCACAAAAACCGCGCCTCGGCGATGAACATCCTGCGTTCGCGAATTTACGACGCCGAGCGCCAGCGGGTCGACGCCGCGCGCTCGGCCGAGCGCAAGGAGAAGGTCGGCTCCGGCGACCGCTCCGAACGCATCCGCACCTACAACTTTCCGCAGGGCCGCGTCACCGATCACCGCATCAATCTGACGCTCTACAAGCTGCCGCAAGTCATCGCCGGCGAAGCGCTCGGCGAACTGATCGACGCGCTGACCACCGAGCACCAGGCGGCCCAGCTCGCCGCCCAGAGCGACGCCGCGTGAGCGACGGCCCGACGATCGCCGCCGCGCGTCGTCGCCTCGGACAACGATTGAGAGAGGCCGGCATCGATGCTGCCGAGCTCGAAGCGCGGTCGCTCGTCGGCCATGTCACCGGGCTCGATCTGACCGGACTGATCACACAAGCCGACCGCGTGCTGAATTCTGATGAAGCCACGCGGCTGGAAGGCTGCGCCGCGCGCCGACTGGCCGGCGAACCGGTGGCCCGCATCATCGGCAGCCGCGAATTCTGGAGCCTTCCGCTCAGCCTGTCGCCCGACACGCTGGTCCCTCGGCCAGACACCGAGACGCTGGTCGAAACGGCTCTGGAACTTCTCGCCAAGAGCAACACCACCGCGCCACGCATCCTCGACATCGGCACCGGCTCCGGCGCGATTCTGCTGGCGCTGCTCAGCGAGCTGCCGCAGGCGTTCGGCATCGGCACCGACATCAGCCTCGCGGCGCTGACCACCGCCCGCGCAAATGCGCGCAGCCTCGGCCTCGAGGGTCGCGCCGGCTTCGTCGCCTGCGACTACGCGGCGGCGCTGACCGGCCCGTTCGATCTGATCGTCTCCAACCCGCCTTACATTCCCACTGGCGATATCGCCGGGCTCGATATCGAGGTACGGCGCCACGATCCGCACCGGGCGCTCGACGGCGGTCCCGACGGGCTCGACGCCTATCGGCGGATCATCCCCGAATCGATCCCGCTGCTGCGGCCCGGCGGGGCGTTGGCGGTGGAAATCGGCCAGGGCCAGGACGGCGATGTCGCAACCCTGATGCGCGCCGCCGGCTTGGTCGCCGACAGGCCGCCAAGCCCTGATCTTGCGGGGATTTTCCGCGTCGTGACGGGCCGGTTGCAAACCCCTTAATGTCAGAACAGATTGCAAAAAAGGCTTGGAATATCGCCCCAGAACGACTACGTTCCGGCCAACAGATCGGTCCGGCCGCTGGCCCCGCGAAGCGGCGGAGGCGCGAAATTGAGGACCGAGAGCCCCTTGATTGAAGGGTTCCACACGGCGGTATCGATTGAGCGCGAAGGCTGAGACAAGCCGCGCAGCTCGTGGCCGCGGAGCGAACGAAAGCCTGAGATTACGTTTAAACTCACGCGAGAGAGACTGAGCCTGCACCGACAGGCTCGATGATTGGTCCGGCAGGCGCTGCGCTGCGCTCGCCTGGATTGGGGCACGCGTCGTTCTCCTGCGCGGCACTTCGGTCGCGCCCGGCAAACGGCACCTGCGATTTACAGCGGCGATGATGATGTCCGATCGGGGAAAGCCCGCATCGGCGCCGGCGACGCCGTCGAGTATGGGCGGACGGCCCCGTGCTCGGGATTGTGGGCCTTTCACGCTTGATCGGACACTCTGTATCGGACTTCCGCGAATTGGACTTTCGGGGTTGGTTGAAAAGGTAGGACATGAGAAACGGGCAGAACAACAAGCGGCTGCGCAACCGGAACAACGGCGGCAATAACAACAACAACAATCGGCGCGGCCAAAACCCGATGACCCGGGTGTTCGAATCGAACGGCCCCGATATCAAGATCCGTGGCACTGCTTCTCACATCGCTGAAAAATACGTTCAACTCGCCCGTGACGCCCGCTCCTCGGGTGATCCCGTCGCCGCCGAGAACTACTACCAGCACGCCGAGCACTACTTCCGGCTGATCGCTGCCGCCCAGGAACAATTCCGCCAGAACCAGCCGATGCCGCGCATCGACAACGACATGCTCGATGGCGACGACGACAGCGAGGGCGATTACTCGAACTTCGGCGCCGAGCCGGGCCTGGTGCCGCAGCCTCAGGCACAGCCCTATCAGCAGCGCGAGCAGCCCCAATTCCAGCCGCGTGAGCGCGACCACCAGCCGCGTGAGCAGCGGGACCGCGATCAGCCGCGCGGCGACCGTGAACAGCCGCAGCCCCGCGAGCATCGGCCGCAGCCGCAATTCCAGCCGCGCGAGCAGCCGCAGCCGGTGGTCGAGGGCGTCGACCGCCTGCCCTCTTTCATCACCGGCCCGCAGCCGCAGATTAGCCCCGCGGCGTTCGAAGGCACTGGCGGCGCTGAGCGCTTCCCGCGCCGTCGCCGCCGTCCGCATCCGCGCAGCGAAGGTGCCGCGGCAGCCGCCGCGGCTCCGGCCGAGGATGCCGCGCCGGGCAACGAATAAGTCTCTGCAAGCTTGAAGATCGCCGAGGCCGCGCCGGAGACATCCGGGGCGGCCTTGCTGTTTCGAGCCGACTCAGCGCGGCACGAGCGGAGCGTCGCTTTCCTCGGCCTGCATCGGCGTCGGCACCAAAGACGGCTCCAGCGCCGGAATCAGCCTCGTGCGCTCGCGCCTCACCGGCAGCGGCCGAGTCACTTGCTTGGTCGCTTCGACCACATGGACGCCGGCGAACGGTAGCGACATTGCCGCCCCGGCTCGTTCCCACACCGGCGCGGAACGCAGCAGCCAACTCTGGCCGAGCGGCGGCACGAACAGTGCTTCGCCCCACCCGACCGGGGTGAACCAGGTCCGCCGCAGAAGATCGGCGATCTGCGAGCGCGAATACGGCCGGCCGTGGCCGAACGGGGTGTTATCGACCCGCGCCCAGACGCCGCGCCGATTCGGCACCACCGCCAGCACCCGGCCGTTCGGCGCCAGCACGCGCCAGACCTCGCGCAGCAGCGCTTCGGGATCGTCCGACATCTCCAGCGCATGCACCATCAGGATGCGATCGATCGCCGCATCCGGCAGCGGCAGCGCGCTTTGGTCCACCAGGCTGGACAGCGTCGCCCGCGCGGTCGGCCATTTCAAAACGCCCTGGGCCGCCGGCATGAAGGCGATGCAGCGCTCGCAGCCGTCGCGAAACAGTCCGAGATAAGGCGTCGGATAGCCGATGCCGAGCACGCGCTGGCCGCGCGCATGCGGCCAACGGCTCTCGATGCCGCGGTTGATCAGCCGCCGCGCCACGATTCCAAGACGCCTGGAATAAAACTCCCGAAGGCCGACAACATCCATCGTCATGACGGCATTGTACCATGCGTACGCGCGGCGGGGCAAAGTCGCTACCCTGCGTGGCTTACGAGCACCAGCCGGCTTCCTCGCGCCGCGCGGTGCATGGTAGAAGACAAGCATCGACGCCTGTCGGGATCACTGTTCCGACCGCGCCGCCCGCCCCTTTCCCGGAGACGTCATGGCTGCCGAAATCCGCATCGTTCCGTGCCTCACCGACAATTACGGCTATCTGGTCCACGATCCCGCAACGGGCGCCACCGCGTCGATCGACGCGCCGGAAGCCGCTCCGCTGATCGCGGCGCTGGACAAGGAAGGCTGGAAGCTGACCGATATCCTGGTCACCCACCACCACGGCGACCATGTCGGCGGCATCGCCGAATTGAAGCAGAAATATCACTGCCGGGTCGTCGCGCCGCACGACGCCAACGCCAAGATCGCCGACGTCGATACGCGGGTCGCTGAAGGCGATCACGTCCGCATCGGCAATCTGACGGCGCGGGTGCTCGAGACGCCCGGCCATACGCTCGATCACATCTCCTATGTGTTCGATGACGACCGCACGCTGTTCGCCGCCGATACGCTGTTCTCGATCGGCTGCGGCCGCGTGTTCGAAGGCAGCTACCCGATGATGTGGGACTCGCTGCTCAAGCTGCGCGCGCTGCCCGACGATTTCAAATTGTACTGCGGCCACGAATACACCGCCTCCAACGTCAAATTCGCGCTCTCGATCGAGCCCGACAACGCCGACCTGCAGGCCCGCGCCAAGCAGGTCGAGCAACAGCGCGCCGCCGGCAAGCCGACGCTGCCGGTGACGCTCGGCGAAGAGAAGAAGGCCAACGTCTTCCTGCGCGCCGACGTGCCGTCGGTGGCCGCCGCCGTCGGCAAGGCCGGTGAAAGCGCCGCGGACGTATTCGGCGAAATCCGCGAGCGCAAGAACAACTCGTGACGATTGAAAGCCTGTCCGCCGCCGAAGTGATCGCGCAGCTCGGCCTCTCTCCGCACCCGGAGGGAGGCCATTATCGCGAAACCTACCGCGACACCCGCTGCGACGCGGGTGGCCGCAGCGCTTCGACGGCAATCTTCTTTCTGCTGGCGCAAGGCGAGCGCTCGCACTGGCACCGAATCGACGCAGTCGAGATCTGGCACTACTACGCCGGCGCTCCGCTGATGCTGGAAATCGCCGACGACACCGGCACCCGCGCCATCATGCTCGGCAACAACATCCCCGCCGGCGAACTCCCGCAGGCGATCGTCCCGCCCCACGCCTGGCAGGCCGCCGCGACGACAGGCGACTGGACCCTGGTCGGTTGCACAGTGGCGCCAGGGTTTGATTTCAAGACGTTCGAGCTGGCCCCACCGGGGTGGGCGCCATAGGCACAGCCCGTAGGATGGGTTAGCGCGAAGCGCATAACCCATCCTACGTATTCGCGCCGTCATGCGCGGGCTTGACCCGCGCATCCATCGCGTGCGTAGCACGCCATTTCGCGAAGAGGATGGATTGCCGGGTCGAGCCCGGCAATGACGTTGTGATTAGTTCGGCTTATCCGCCAAGAACGCCTCCACCTCTGCCCGGCTCGGACACGCGAACGCTCCGCCGGGGCGGGTGCATTTCAGCGCCGCCGCTGCCGAGGCGAAGCGCAATGCTTGCGGGATGCTCTGGCCTTCGCCGAACGCTACGGTGAAGCCGCCGTGGAAGATGTCGCCGGCGCCGAGCGTGTCGACCGAATGCACCGGATAGGCCGGCGTTTCCTGGAATTGATGCTTGTCGTCGAGCCACAGCGTGCCCTTCGGCCCGCGCGTCACGGCGACGAAGGCGTGCGTCAGCGACGCCACCTTCTTCAGCGCCTCGGCATCATCGGCCGTGCCGGCGGTGCCGTGCAGCGCTTCGGCCGAGAAGATCAGGTGGGTCGCCGCGGTCAGCAGGCCGTCGTTCATCGCCATCGCGTTGTCGACGTCGACCACCACCGGAATGCCGCGCTGCGCCGCCGCCGCGCACAGCGGCGTCACGAAGCTGGCGCAGCGGCTTTCGGTGAGAATTGCGTCGCAATCGTTCAGCAGCGTATCGGCGGCCGGAAACTTCACCTTCCACAGTCCCGGATCGCGGAACGTCACAATGGTGCGTTCCCCGCTGGTGTCGACCATCACGGCCGAGATCGGCGTCACCAGGCCGGGCATATGGATCAGGCCGCTGCTGTCGATACCTTCCTCGCCGAGCTTGTCGAAGATGAAGCGCGACGCGGCTTCCTCGGAATCGCCCATCGGGCCGCACATCCTGGCCTTGCCGCCAAGTCGGGAGATGCCGATCGCCGCATTCAGCGCGTTGCCGCCGCAGATCTCGCCATAGGCGCTGGCCGGAATTTTGTTGCCGCGGCCCGGCACGGCGTCGATGCGGAAGGTGAGATCGCGAACCGGAATGCCGACGCAGAGCACCCGCGGCTGCTTGGCAGGTTTGGTCATGAGTGTCCCTCCAGCCAGCGGCCGACGAGATGATGCGCGATCGCGAACGGATGCGGGCCGAACAGGCCGCCGGGATGTTCGCGCTTCAGCATCTGCGCCGCCTCGTCGCGCGAGAACCAGCGCGCGTCCTCGAGTTCGTTATGATCGACCGTGACGGCATCGCTGCTGGCCTCCGCCGTGCAGCCGATCATCAGCGACGACGGATACGGCCACGGCTGCGTCATGTAGTAGCGCACGTCGCCGCAGATGATGCCCGACTCTTCGACCACCTCGCGGCGCACCGCGTCCTCGATCGTCTCCGCCGCCTCGACGAAGCCGGCGAGGCACGAGTACATGCCGGGGGGAAACTGCTTCTGACGGCCGAGCAGGCACTGATCGCCGCGCGTCACCAGCATGATCACCACCGGATCGGTGCGCGGGAAATGCTCGGCCTTGCAGCTCGGGCAGTCGCGCTTCCAGCCGCCTTGCGACATCGCGGTCTTGGCGCCGCAATTGGCGCAGAAGCCGTGGCGCTGATGCCAGTTGACCATCGACTTGGCCATCGCGATCGCCGACAGCTGCTCGACGGGTAGTTGGCCCTGCATCGCCATGCCGCGCAGCTCGGCGAGCCCGGCATCGGTGCGGCCGACGAGCTTGTCGACCGCCGCCGCGCCGATGCCCATGCCGAACACGGCGGCGCCGTCGCGCAGCCCCAGAAAGATCGTGCCCGGATTGGCACCGAGCGCCAGCGCTTCTTTGATGGTGAGCAGCGCTCGCGGGCCGCCCTCCTCGTGCTTCACCAGCAGCGAATCGCGATGCACCACGTGGGCGCGCGTCGTACTGCGCTCTTCCATCGCCATCAGCTTGGCGTCGTCGGTGCGCAGATGTGCGGCGCGGTCGAGCACGTCGCTGACGAAGGCCGGCTGGCCGAGCGGGAACGGATTGCTCATCGTCTCACCCCAGCCAGACTTTGCGCCGGAGCGCGCTGATGAATTGCTGCACCTCTTCGGCATCGTGCGGCAGCGGCTGCATCACGCCCCAGACCGGGCGCGGCCACGCCGCGTCGCTCGAACGCCGCGCGATGATGTGGACGTGGAGCTGCGGCACCATGTTGCCGAGCGCCGCGATATTGAGCTTGTCGCACTTGGTCAGCTCTTTGAGCGCGCGGCCGACACGGGAAATCTCCGTCATCAGCTGGGCCTGCTCGATCTCTTCGAGATCGATGATCTCCGAGACGTTCGGCCGGCGCGGCACCAGCAGCAGCCACGGGTAATTCGCGTCCTTGATCACCAGCACACGGCTGAGCGGCAGATCGCCGATGTTGATGGTGTCTTTTTCGAGCTGCGCGCTCAGCGACCAGTCGGAAGGGGACATTCCTGGTTCCATCGGCCGGCCGGGCGGCGGCCTGTTCTCCAGCCTCGGGACGAAGCGGAGGCTGTCTTAGCAAGCCACCTGTCACAGCGGAAGCGCGCATCGGCGAAGGCATTTGCCAAGTCGGCGCAGAGGCATGGCAAGGATGCGGCCGCTTCGTCGTCGTTGGTCCAAAGGCGGGTTCAAGGGCGGCTGCAAGACCGCTGCCGGCGGCTTGCATTCGGCCCGGTTTCGCTCCAAATAGGGACCGGGAGATTGGCGGTGGACGAGCCACTCGCCAACCGGGTCAGGTCCGGAAGGAAGCAGCCCTAACGAGGTCCGGATCGGGTCGCTCGTCAGTCTCCTACCTGTTTTTCCGGCCCTCGTCGGCCGATCCTCGAGGTGATGCATGCCCGGCCGAGTCCGGGCCGCGTGGGGTATCCGGCCAGCCGCATGAACCTGCCCCGCCGCATCAGCTCGACCGCACTCCGCAACCTGGCCCGACCTCTCGCAGCATTGCGGACCGTCCGATGACCGATCTCGTTCCCCCCGCAGGCACTCCGGCTCCTCCGGCCGACGGCGCCGCGCCGACGAACGCCTATCGGGTGCTGGCGCGCAAATATCGCCCCAACAGCTTCGACGATCTCATCGGTCAGGAAGCGGTGGTGCGCACCGTCTCCAACGCTTTCGACACAGGCCGGATTCCGCAGGCCTGGATTCTCACCGGCGTCCGCGGCGTCGGCAAGACCACCACGGCGCGCATCCTGGCGCGGGCGCTGAACTACGAACTGCCGGACGGCTCGGTGAAGGGCCCGACCATCCACATGCCGGTGCACGGCGTGCACTGCAAGGCGATCATGGAAAGCCGGCACATGGACGTGCTGGAGATGGACGCCGCCTCGCATACCGGCGTCGACGATGTCCGCCAGATCAATGACAGCGTGCGCTACGCACCGGCCAGCGCGCGCTACAAGGTCTACATCATCGACGAAGTCCACATGCTGTCGACGGCGGCGTTCAACGCCTTCCTGAAGACGCTGGAGGAGCCGCCCGAGCACGCCAAATTCGTGTTCGCCACCACCGAGATCCGCAAAGTGCCGGTGACGGTGCTGTCGCGCTGCCAGCGCTTCGACCTGCGCCGCATCGAAGCCGACGTGCTGATGACTCACTTGGGCAACATCGCCGCCAAGGAAGGCGTCGAGGTCGAGCCGGAAGCGCTCGGCATCATCGCCCGCGCCGCCGAGGGCTCGGTGCGCGATTCCCTGTCGCTGTTCGATCAGGCCATCGCGCACGCGGCCGGGCTGGTGCGCGCCGACGCGGTGCGGCAGATGCTCGGCCTCGCCGACCGCACCCGCGTCATCGAGTTGTTCGATGCGCTGGCGCGCGGCGACATCGCGGCGGCCTTCACCGAATTTCGCGATCAGTACGACACCGGCGCCGATCCGGTGGTGGTGCTGAGCGACCTCGCCGAATTCGTCAACTTCGTCACCCGCGTCAAGATCGTGCCGGCCACCGCCGACAACGTCGCGTTCGGCGAGACGGAGCGGACGCGGGCGCGCGACTACGCGGCGAAACTGTCGATGCGGGTGCTGTCTCGGATGTGGCAGATGCTGCTCAAGGGCATCGCCGAGGTGCAGAGCGCGACGCGCCCCGCCGCCGCGGCCGAGATGGTGCTGGTGCGGATCGCGTACGCGGCCGATCTGCCGACGCCCGACGAAGCGCTGCGCATGATCGAGCAAGGCCGTGGCGCATCGCTCGGCGCCACGATGAGCGCATCGCCGGTGAGCGGCGGCGCCTCGCCGGGCGCCAGCAGCTATACGGCGCCGCTGACCACCATGCCACCATCCGCTCCGCCACGCGCCGTCTCGACGATGAGCCGCGGCGGCGACAGTGCGCCGCGGGCGCAGCTCAGCGCACCGAGCCCGGCGCCGCAGCCCGACAGCTCGCCCGCGTTGAAGATCACCACCTTCCCGCAGCTCGTCGCACTCGCCTCCGAGAACCGCGACATCATGGTCAAGATGGCCCTGGAGGCCGATGTTCGGCTGGTGCGGATCGAAGACGGCAGGCTCGAACTCGCGCTTGAGCGCAGCGCGTCGCGCAGCCTGATCAGCGATCTTTCGCGCAAGCTCGAACAATGGACCGGCCGGCGCTGGACCGTGATCGTCTCCAACGAGCCCGGCCAGCCGACTCTGAAATCGCAGAACGAAGCGGCCAAGAACGCGCGCGAGCGCGCCGCCGAAAACGATCCGCGCGTCCAGGAAGTGCTGGCACGCCTGCCCGGCGCCAAGCTCGTCGAGGTGCGGCGATTGGCGCCGGAGCCGGCCCCGAGCGATGCCGCAGTCGGCGGCCACGATGATCCCAGCGAGCAGATCGACGACGACGATCTCTGATGTTTTGAGGAAGGAACGGTCATGGCTGATTTTCTCGGCATGATGAAGCAGGCGGCGCAGCTGCAGTCGAAGATGAAGGCGATGCAGACCGAGCTCGAGCAGATCGAGGTCGAAGGTCTGTCCGGCGGCGGCCTGGTCAAGGTGCGGATGACCGCCAAGATGGAGACCAAGGCGATCTCGATCGATCCGTCGCTGATCAGGCCCGACGAGGGCGAGGTGATGGAAGATCTGATCGTCGCGGCGCTCGGCGACGCCCATCGCAAGGCCGAAGCCGCGATGCAGGACAAGATGAAAGAGCTCACCGGCGGCCTCGGGCTGCCGCCCGGGCTCGGCTTGGGTTAATCTTTCGATAACGATTCGCGACTGTGAGCGCCGCTGTCTCGGACGGCCGGCGCTCAATGATTTGTCGCGTCCTCTCTCGTAACGGATACAGCTTCACCGATGGCGAGTTCGGTCGCAGGACCCGAGATCGAGCGTCTGATCCAGCTGCTGGCGCGGCTGCCGGGGCTGGGGCCGCGCTCGGCCCGGCGCGCCGCCCTGCATCTGATCAAGAAGCGCGACGCCTTGATGGCGCCGCTCGCCTCGGCGCTGCAGGTCGCGATCGATAAGATCCAGGTCTGCTCGACCTGCGGCAACATCGACACGCACAATCCCTGCACGGTGTGCACCGATCCGCGGCGCGATCCGTCGATCATCGTCGTCGTCGCCGATGTCTCGGATCTTTGGGCGCTCGAACGCGCCTCCGCCACAAACGGCCGCTACCACGTGCTGGGCGCCACGCTGTCGCCACTCGACGGCATCGGCCCGGAGGATCTGACCATCGACGCATTGGTGAAGCGGGCGCACGAGCCCGCCGTCACCGAGATCATCCTGGCGCTCAACGCAACGGTCGACGGCCAGACCACCGCACACTACGTCACCGACCTTCTGCAGGACGCGAATGTGAAAGTGACCCGGCTCGCTCACGGCGTGCCGGTCGGGGGCGAGCTCGACTATTTGGACGAAGGCACATTGTCGGCCGCCATGCGGCAGCGGACTCTGTTCTGACCACTGGGGCAAACACACCGATGATCAAACGACGCCTGCTGACTTCGACCCTGAGCGCCGCGGCGCTGTGCCTCGTGGCTGCCGCCGCCTCCGCCCAGGACGCCCAGGCGTCGCTGCCGAAGCCGACCGCGCTCAAAATCGGCGATCTGCTCACCGGCGAACTCACCATGATGCGCAATCGTCACGCCAAGACCAAGAACGGCATGGTGTATCAATTGGTCAGTGAGCCGCGCCGATTGCCGGCGCCGTCGGGCCTGTGCAATCTCGAGAACGGCCCCGAGACGTTCCTGATCGTCCCCGCCGGTGACGCCCAGGCGTCCCAACTCAAGACGCATCGCGGCAAACAGGTATCGCTGAAAGTCGAGGCGGTCGGCTGCGCCGAGGAAGCCGGCCAGGTCAGCGAAGCCGTGGTGACGAAGTGGAGCCTCGCGAAGTAGTTCGCCTGGCACGTCCCCTCTCCCCGTCATTGCGAGCGAAGCGAAGCAATCCAGCTCAGTGCACGGAACTGGATTGCTTCGTCGCTTCGCTCCTCGCAATGACGTGGAAAGGCCTACACCTTCACCGGCCCGAGCGCCGCGAAGTGGCCACGGCGCTGCAGCCAGGCCAGCAGGATCAGGCTCGGCACCGCGACGACCACGCAGATCGCGAAGAACGCCGGCCAGCCAGTGGCCTTCGCCACATATCCCGCCCCGGAAGACAAATACGTCCGCCCCACCGCCGCCAGCGCAGTAAGCAACGCGTACTGCGTGGCCGTGTGCAGCGGATTCTTGCACAGCGCCGACAAGTAAGCGACGAAGATCACCGTGCCGATCGCGCTGGTGAAATTCTCCGCGCAGATCGCCAGCGCCAGCGCCCATTGGCTGACGCCGACGACGGCCAGCCAGGAGAACGTCAAGTTGGCCACCGCCTGCAGGACGCCGCCGATCCACAGGCTGGCGGCCAGCGAGTAGCGCCGCGCTACGTAACCTCCGGCGAAGCCTCCGATCAGCGTTGCGGCCAGGCCGACGCCTTTGACGATCGCCGCGTAATCGTTGCGCGTGAAGCCGAGGTCGATGACGAACGGCGCCGTCATGGTGCCGGAAAACGCGTCGGTGAACTTGAACAGCACCACGAAGGCCAGCGCCGCGAGCGCATCCTTGCGCGAGAGGAATTCGGAGAACGCCCCGGTCGCGGCGTGGATCACGCGCTTCAGGGCGCTCTCGCCCGAGGTTGCGGCTTCGGCGCGGCGTGACTGCTCGGGCTCGGTAGCTATGAGAGCCGTAACAGTGCCGATCAGCACCATCGCGGCCATCGTCACATAGCCCCACATCCAGGATTCCAGCCGCGTCCGGCCTGAGGATTCGTAGGCGCTGACCAGGAACAGCGCACCCGCCGTCGAGACCAGCATGCCGATCCGATACGCCGCCACATAGGACGCCATGCCGGCGGCCTGCTCCTCCTCCGGCAGGCTCTCGACACGGAACGCATCGACCACAATGTCCTGCGTCGCCGACATCGCGGCCACCAGCAGCGCACCGATCGCCACATACAGCGGCGACTTCGCCGGATCGGCCAGCGCAAGGATCAGGATGGCGGCGATCAGCAGCAATTGAGAAAACACCAGCCAACCACGCCGCCGGCCGAAGGCGCGGCTGAACAGCGGCACATGCAGCGCATCGACCAGCGGCGCCCAGATGAATTTCAGCGTGTAGGGCGTGCCGACCAGCGCGAACAGCCCGATGGTGCCGAGATCGACCCCGGACTCGCGCATCCACACCAGCAGCGTCGAGCCCGACAGCGCCAGCGGCAGCCCCGACGAGAAGCCGAGAAACAGCACCACCAGCACCCGCGGCTGCAAATAAACCGCCATCGCCTCGCGCCAACTCGGCTTGCGATCGGCGGCTTGGGCGACAGAGGGGTTTGGCGGGAGATCGGATGAGGCCATGCCGAAGGGGTAACAGATTCGACGGCGGACGGGATGCACGGAGACGCCGCACCACCTGCCGTCATCGCCCGCGAAGCCGGGCGACCCAGTACTCACCGCGCTAAGTGAAAGAGCACCGCCAACGCTCAGCCGCCTTGTCGTTGAAACTTCAACGCACTGGGATACTGGGCCACCCGCCTTCGCGGGTGGTGACGGCCATTTTGGTAGATTTGCCGTGCCTTATTCGCCGGCCTGCAGTGCCTGCGGAAACAGATCGACGCGCACGCCCGGCTTGCGCGCGGGCGCCTCCGGCGCCAGTTTCGGCGCGTCGGTGTCGCTGAAATCCAGCTCCTCGATCCGGGACGCGCGGCGCTCGATTTTGTCGGCGGAGATCAGGATCTGGCGGATGTCGTCGCCGACCTGGCCGAAATGCGTCTGCAGCTTGGTGACGCGCTCGCGCAGCCGGGCGAGATCGTCGCCGAGGCTGAGCACTTCGGTGCGGATCAGGTCGGCGGCGTCGCGCATCCGCGCGTCTTTCAGGATCTGCTGCATCACCTGGATCGCCAGCATCAGCAGCGACGGCGACACCAGCACGACCCGCGCCCGATAGGCCTTCTGGATGACGTCGTCGAAACCGTCATGAATCTCCGCATAGACCGATTCCGACGGCACGAACATCAGCGCGGTGTCCTGCGTCTCGCCCGGGATCAGATACTTCGACGCGATATCGTCGACATGCCGCATCACGTCGATGCGCAGCTGTTGCGCTGCAGCCTTCTTCTCCTGATCGCCACGCGCCTCACGCAGCGCCGTCACCGCCTCGAGCGGAAATTTGGCGTCGATGCACAGCGGCCGCTGGTCGGGCAGCAGCACGACGCAGTCCGGCCGCTTGCCGGTCGACAGCGTGTACTGGAACGCGTAGCCGCCTTTGGGCAGGCCATCCTGCACGATCGACTCCATTCGCGCCTGACCGAAGGCGCCCCGCGCCTGCTTGTTGGCGAGCACATCGCGCAGTGTCGTCACCTGATCGGTGAGTTCAGTGATGTTCTCGTGGGCGCGGTCGATGATGCCGAGCCGCTCGTGCAGCGCCTGCAGGCTCTGCAGTGTATGCCGCGTGGTCTGGGCCATCGACTGGCCGAAACGATGAGTCGCGCCGTCGAGGCGCTCGCTCATCGCCCGCGCCATTTCGGCCTGGCGGCCGGCCAGCGCGCGGCCCATGGCGTCGACCCGGCCATTAGCCTCGTGCTGCGCCCGCATCAGCTGCGCCAAGCGTTCATCAAGGTCCTCGGCGCGGCGTCCGCCGCCACCGCGGGCGACCAGCACGACAATGATCGTCAACAGTGACAGCACCACCGCCATGCAGCCGACAGCGGCTGCGCCAAGGCTGACCGGGATATCGCCGAGCCAAAACAGGATCTGCTCCATGCTCAGCCTGTAGCAAATCGCACGGCATGACAGAACAGAAAGCGAACGATAGGCTGAACGGAGCTTTAAGGCGCGCCGCGCCGAAAGTGGCAGGCCCTCCGGCCCCGACCGGATTGACCGCTCTGCCGCTGCGCCTTAAATCGCCCGCATGGCCCTGCGCGAAATCATCATCCTGCCCGACAAGCGGCTGCGTGAAATCTCCAAGCCCGTCGCCGAGGTGACGCCGGAGATCCGCAAGCTCGCCGACGACATGTTCGAGAGCATGTACGACGCCCCCGGCATCGGCCTCGCGGCGATTCAGATCGCCGAACCGGTGCGGCTGATCACCATGGATCTCGTCCGAAAAGAGGGCAACGGCGCCAGCGAGCCGCGCGCCTTCATCAATCCGGAGATCGTCGGCGCCTCGCAGGAACTGAACGTCTACGAGGAAGGCTGCCTGTCGATTCCCGAATACTATGCGGAGGTCGAGCGGCCCAAGACGGTGCGGATCCGCTACACCGACCTCGACGGCAACGTGAAGGAAGAGGACGCCGACGGCCTGTTCGCGACCTGCATCCAGCACGAGATCGATCACCTCAACGGCGTGTTGTTCGTCGATCACCTGTCCAAGCTCAAAAAGGCGATGGTCATCCGCAAGTTCGAGAAAGCCGCCAAGCGCGGCATCAAATACGTCTGAGCGATTCACATAGCTGATCGGCCGGCGCGTCGTGCAGCTGGCCCTCCGTCGGCCCAGACCTGTCCGGGACCTCACGCCATGCCGCTTCGCCTCGTCTTCATGGGCACGCCCGAATTCGCGGTGCCGACGCTGCTGGCGCTGGCGGCCTACGGCCACGACATCGCCGCCGTCTACACGCGCGAGCCGAAGCCGGCCGGGCGAGGCATGAAACTTCAAGAAAGCCCAGTCGCGCTCGCCGCGCACCGGCTGCAGGCGCCGGTGCTGACGCCGAAGACGCTGCGCACCGACGAGGCGCTGGCGAATTTCCGCGCCCACGAGGCCGACGCCGCTGTCGTGGTCGCTTATGGCATGATCCTGCCGCAGGCGATCCTCGATGCGCCGGAACTCGGCTGCTACAATCTGCACGGCTCGCTGCTGCCGCGCTGGCGCGGCGCGGCGCCGCTCAACCGCGCCATCATGGCCGGCGACGCCGAGACCGGCGTGATGGTGATGAAGATGGATGCCGGCCTCGACACCGGCGACGTCGCCATGGCCGAGCGCATCGCCATCACCGACTCCATGACGGTCACCGACGTGCACGATCAGCTGGCCCGGCTCGGTGCCGACCTGATGGTGCGGGCGATGGCGGCGCTGGAGCGCGGCGGCTTGCAACTCACCAAGCAAAGCGACGACGGCGTCACCTATGCGGCCAAGATCGACAAGGCCGAGGCCAGGATCGACTTCGCCAAGCCGGCCCGCGCGGTGCTGCGCCACATCCACGGCCTGTCGCCGTTCCCCGGCGCCTGGTGCGAACTGCCAATCGAGGGCGCGCCGGTACGGATCAAGATCCTGCGCTGCGCTTTGGCTGACGGCAGCGGTGCCCCGGGCGAAGTGATCGACGACACCCTCACCATCGCCTGCGGCGACGGCGCCATCCGCGTCCTCCAGGCGCAGCGCGCCGGCAAGCAGCCGATGCAAGCCGAAGACCTGCTGCGCGGCACGCCGATCGCGAAGGGCACGCGGGTGGTCAGCTAACGGCTTCCAGAGTGTCATGCGCGGGCTTGACCCGCGCATCCATCCTCGAAACAAATCTCTCTTGAAGATGGATTGCCGGGTCGAGCCCGGCAATGACACCGAATAGGGTCATGCCCCGCTACAAACTCACCATCGAATACGACGGCACGCCGTTTCGCGGCTGGCAGCTGCAGGCGACGCTGCCGTCGGTACAGGGCGCGCTCGAAGCCGCGGTGCTGGCGACGTGCGGCGAAGCGGTGCGGGTGCACGGCGCGGGGCGCACCGATGCGGGCGTGCATGCGCTCGGGCAGGTCGCGCATGTCGATATTCCAAAGCCGTTCCGCGCCGACAAGCTTCGCGACGCGCTGAACGCGCATCTGCGGCCGAACCCGGTCGCCGTACTATCCGCCGAACTCGTGCCGGACACATTCGAAGCGCGGTTCTCGGCCATCAAGCGGCACTATCGCTATCGCATCGTCAACCGCCGCTCCAACCTCGCCCTCGAACTCGGCAAGGTCTGGCGCGTGCCGCGCCGACTGGACTCAGACGCAATGCACCGCGCCGCGCAGGTGCTGATCGGCAAGCACGACTTCACCACCTTCCGCGACACCGAATGCCAGGCCGCGTCGCCGGAGAAGACGCTCGATCAGCTCGACGTGCTGCGCAGCGGCGACGACATCGATGTCATCACCTCGGCGCGCTCGTTCCTGCACAGCCAGGTGCGCTCTATGGTCGGCTCGCTGGTCTGGGTCGGCGAAGGCCGTTGGACGGCGGATGATCTAGCCGCCGCGCTAGCCGCCCGCCGCCGCTCCGCCTGCGGCATCGTCGCGCCGCCCGAGGGGTTGTATTTGGTGCGGGTGGATTATTAAGCGCGAAGGGGCACAAACATCTCGTTCGTCATTCCGGGATGGGCCGCGCAGCGGCACAGGCCCGGAATCCATAACCCCTGACAGTGAGTATGGATTCCGGGCTCGCGCTACGCGCGCCCCGGAATGACGAAAGAGAGGTCGTTTACTTGAAATATCGCTCCAGCACGCCGCGATAGATCGCGGTGAGTTTGTCGAGATCGCTCACCGGCGTGCGTTCGTCGATCTGGTGCATGGTCTGGCCGACCAGGCCGAACTCCACCACCGGGCAGTACTTGGCGATGAAGCGCGCATCCGAGGTGCCGCCGCCGGTGTTGAGATCGGGAATGCGGCCGGTGATGTCGGCGATGGCGCCCGACACCACATCGGTGAACGCTCCGGGCTTGGTGACGAACACATCGGCGTTCGACGGCAGCCATTCGATCCGAGCGCGGATACGATTGCCGCACGCGGCCGCGAGCCGCTGCTCGACCAGCGCCTCAG
>NZ_BADD01000720.1 GCF_000333455.1 Rhodopseudomonas sp. B29 | reverse complement strand
GACAGCCGAAATGAAGAAGGCAGCGAACATCAACAGGCAGAAGCTGATCAGCGACAGCAGCACGTACGGCGCCTGCTTGCCGATCAGGAATTCGGCCGGCGTCACCGGCGTCGAGCGGAAATTGGCAATCGAGCCGACTTCCTTCTCGCGCACCACGCCGACCGCGGTGAGCATCGCCGGGATCAGCATCAGGATGAGCATCATCACGCCCGGGATGATGGAGTAGATGCTCTTGAACGCCTGGTTGTAGCGAAAGCGCGTCTCGATATTGATCGGCGACGGATTCGAAATCAGGTTGTGGCGGCGATATTGTTCGGCGAGATAGACTTGGCTCAGACCGGTGACGTAGGAGCGAATCGTCTCCGCGCGGAACGGCATCGAACCGTCGATCCAGACCGCCACCTGCGGCCTCTTGCCGGTGACGAGGTCGCGGCCGAAATCGTGCGGCACCTCGACGGCGAGCTTCAGCTCGCCGCTGGCAAGCCGGCGGTCGAGCTCGGCCGCAGAGCGGATATCCGGTCGCTGTTCGAAGTAACGCGAACCCGAAAAATTCTCGAGCAGTTCGCGGCTCTCCAGCGAATTGTCCTGATCGAACACCGCGTAGCTGAGATTTTCGACGTCGAACGAAATGCCGAAGCCGAAGGTCAGCATCAGCGCCAGCGGGCCCAGCAGGGCGAAGCCCAGCCTCAGCCGATCGCGCAAGATCTCCATGGTTTCGCGGCGCGCATAGGCCCACATCCGCGCCGGATCGAAGCGGCGCTGGCGGACAGGCTTGGCGTCGGCGGAGACCGGCAGCTCATCGCCGTCGGTCGTCTGGTCGGGCTCGGCGACTTCTTCCAGATAGGCGATAAACGCGCTTTCGAGATTGGCGGCGCCGCGCTTCGCCACCAACGCCGCCGGCGTATCGACCGCCAGCACGCGGCCGGCATGCATCAGCGAGATGCGATCGCAGCGCTCGGCCTCGTTCATGAAGTGGGTCGAGATGAAGATCGTCACGCCGTCTTGCCGCGACAGCGCGATCAGGATGCGCCAGAACGAATCCCGCGCCACCGGGTCGACGCCCGAGGTCGGCTCATCGAGGATCAGTACTTCAGGCTTGTGGATCACCGCGACCGCAAGTTGCAGGCGCTGGCGCAGGCCGAGCGGCAGGCTCTCCGGGCGCTGATCGACGCAGTCGTTCAGATCGAACCGCTGCAGCATCTCGGCGACGCGGCCGGCGATCTGATCCTTGGGCAGTTCGAACAGCCGCGCGTGCAGCTCGAGATTCTGCCGCACGGTGAGTTCGGAGTAGAGTGAGAAATTCTGCGACATGTAGCCGACGCGCCGCCGCGTCGCCATGTCGGAAGCGTCGAGCTTTTGTCCGAACAGCTTCGCTTCGCCCTCGTCCGGCGTCAGCAGGCCGGTCAGCATCTTCATCGTCGTCGACTTGCCGCAGCCGTTGGAGCCGAGGAAGCCGAATATCTCGCCGCGTTTGATTTGGAAGCCGACATGATCGACGGCGACGAACTCGCCGAAGCGCTTGGTCAGGTTCTCGGCTTCGATCGCCATCGCGCCGCCCCGTGCCGGCAGCGGCGGCAGCACGATCGGCGTGTTGTCGCCGCGCGCCTCTTCGGGAAGCAACGAGATGAAGGCGGCATCGAGCGTCGGCTTGCCGGTCTTTTCGCGCAGTTCGGCCGGCGCGCCGAAGCCAATGATGCGGCCGCTATCCAGCGCCGCCAGCCAGTCGAAGCGTTCGGCCTCTTCCATATAGGCGGTGGCGACCACCACACTCATCTGAGGCCGCCGCGCGCGGATGCGGTCGATCAGATCCCAAAATTGCCGCCGCGACAGGGGATCGACGCCCGTGGTCGGCTCGTCGAGGATCAGCAAATCCGGATCGTGGATCAGCGCGCAGCACAGCGACAGCTTCTGCTTCATGCCGCCGGAGAGTTTGCCGGCCGGACGATCCTCAAACTGCGCCAGGCTGGTGGCGCGGAGTAGTTCGTCGATGCGACGCCGGCGCTCGGCCGCGCCCTGGCCGAACAGCCGTCCGAAGAAATCCAGGTTCTCGAACACCGACAGCGTCGGATAGAGATTGCGGCCGAGGCCCTGCGGCATGTAGGCGATGCGCGCGGCCGACACTGCGCGGTGCGCCGGATCGGCCATATCGCCGCCGAGCGCGAGCACCTTTCCGTGCTGGATGCGGCGGACGCCGGCGATCAGCGCCAGCAGCGTCGATTTGCCGACGCCATCCGGGCCGATCAGTCCGACCATCCGGCCGCCGGGGATCTGCAAGCTGACACGGTCGAGCGCTTTGACCGCGCCGTATACCTGGCTCACATCGGTGAGCTCGGCCGCAAAGTCACTCATTGCGGCAGCTTGACCTGCAGTTTGTCCGGCCATTTGGCGTCACGGTCGACACGCAGATACGCCATGCCGCGCACGCCGGTCTTCACTTCCTTTTCGTATTTGCGCAACAGATCGGACGGCAGCGTCAGCTTGACGCGAAACATCAGCTTCTCGCGCTCCTCCTTGGTCTCGACCGCCTTGGGCGTGAACTGCGCCTCGCTGGCGACGAACGACACTTTCGCCGGCACCACATATTGCGGAATGGCATCGAGGATCAGCCGAGCGTCGTCGCCGTAAGCCAGTCGCGCCGCGACGCTCGAAGGCACGAACACCGTCATGTAGACGTCGGTAAGGTCGATCAGCGTCAGCACGCGCGAGCCGGCGCCGAGCACTTCCCCGGCCTGCGCCAGCTTGTATTCGATGCGGCCATGGCGCGGCGCCTTCAGCTCCATGTCGTCGAGCACCGACTTGATCCGCGCCACCTCGGCGCGCGCGGCATCGATCGCCGCGCCGGCATCGCCGAGACTGGCACGGGCGGCGTTGAGCGCGGCGTCGGCGACGTTCTGCGCCGAGCGGCGCTGGTCGAGCGCTTCGGCCGTGGCGAAGCCTTTCTCGTGCAGCGTTTCGACGCGGCCGAGTTGCTGGATCGCCAGCTTCTGTTCGCTCTCGCGCTGCGCCACCACGGCCTCGGCGACCGTCTTGGATTGAACCGCGCGGCGCTCCTGCGCTTCGGCGGCGCGGAGCTGAGCCTGAATGTCGGTGACGTCCATTCGGGCCACGACCTGGCCGCGCTCGACTTCGTCGCCTTCCTTGACGAGGACTTCGGCGATTCGTCCGGCGAGCTTGGTGGCGATCTCGACCTGTTCGGACTCGAGCCGGCCATTGGCGCTGGCGAAGCCGTCCGGTAGCCGGTTGGGCCGCAGCTTCTGCACCAACTTGTCGAAGCGGTCGTCAGCGTGGGCGCTCGGACCTGCCGAAACGACAAGACAGCCGGCCAAGACGAACAGCGCGATCCTGAGCCGACGAGACGCCCTGTTCGGGGCCGGGAATAGCTTCGTCATGGGCGTTTCTCAGACCTCACACCTGATCGATGCGAGGACCTAAGGCCGATTGCTGCATTGCGCCATGACGAAGCTCAATGCGCTCCTGCGACGCAAATCAGGCGGCGCACACGGGACACGGTGTTGTCCGAATATTGGACATTTTCATCAGATGGCATCGATTATCTGGACTCGATAATTCTTTCGTCGATAATCGCCAAATGAGCCGCGCAGCCCGTCCCCGCCCGACTTTCATTCCGTCGCCATCGGCCGAAGCCGTGCTTGCCGAAAGCGCGGGCGACGCGGCCTTCGCCACGACGCTAGCCAAGGGACTGGTCGTACTCGAGGCCTTTGAAGCCGGCGCGATGCTCGGCAACATGGAGATCTCGCTGCGCACCGGCATTCCGCGGCCGACCGTCGCGCGGCTGACCCACACGCTGACCGAACTCGGCTATCTGCGTCACGAACCAGCGCTGGCCAAATACGGCGTCGGTGCCCGCGCGCTGCGCCTCGTGCATCCGCTACTTGCCGACATGCCGTTCCGCCAGCGGGCGCGGCCGCTGATGCAGGACTTTGCGATGAGCGTGCGCGGCACGGTGTCGATCGGCCTGCTCGACGGCCCATCGATGATCTACGTCGAAACCGCGCGCTCGGGTGACGTCGGCCACATCCCCGACATCGGAATGCCGATCCCAGTGGTCAGCACCGCGATGGGCCGCGCCGCTTCGTCGACATTGCCGATGTGGGATGCGCGCGTGCTGGAGCAACACATCAAGGCTGCCGACGGCGCGATGTGGGACGAGTTCAGCGATGCCTATCGCGCCGGCCTGCAGCAATGCGTCGAGCGGGGCTTCGCCACCTGCTTCGGCGAGTACATGCCGGCCATTCACGCCGTCGCCGCGCCACTGTTCCGGCTGCGCGACCGCTCGTTCGCTCTCAACTGCGGCATTCCGGCATTCCGGCTGTCTCCAGGCCAACTTGAAACTGAGATCGGCCCGCGCATCGTCGCGCTGGCGGCGAGCATTCGCACGCTCGTCAAAGAGTCCGCCGCGACGACCGAGCCCGGAGACCGACATAAGAAGACGGCGAAGTAATTCCTGTGGGCGACCGCGCGCCCGTCGCGCGCGGTCGAATACGCAGGAACTTCGAACAACGGGGAGACGTACAATGGCCGGGCCGCTCGAAGGCTTGAAGGTACTCGATATCGCCACCATCATCGCGGCGCCATTGGCCGCGACGCTGCTGGCCGATTACGGCGCCGAAGTGCTGAAGATCGAGATGCCAGGACAGGGCGACGGGCTGCGCTCGTTTCCGCCGTTCAAGGACGGCAAGCCGCTGTGGTGGAAGGCCGCCAATCGCAACAAGAAGTTCGCGACGCTCGACCTGCGCACGCCCGAAGGCCTCGCGCT
>NZ_BADD01000721.1 GCF_000333455.1 Rhodopseudomonas sp. B29 | reverse complement strand
CATCTACGGCGCAGCGACGCTGGGCGTCCGATAGCAGACGGCAAACAACCTAGGCGTCCCGGTCCCCGTTGCCAAAGGTGCATCTCAATCCTGCGCCGAGATCGTTGCGGCGAAGCGGATCCGACACACCGTCAGCGTGGTGACGCCGATCGCCGCCAGTGCGAGGAGCTGCGGCCACACCAGATCGAAGCCCGCGCCGCGATACAGCACCGCCTGGGAGAAGGCGACGAATTGCATATTGGGCGTGAACTTCATGATCCACTGCAGCCACATCGGCATCGTTTCGAGCGGCGTGGTGCTGCCTGACAGCAGATTGAGGATCACCATCACGGGCAATGCCAGCAGGCCGAATTGCGGCATGGTGCGGGCAAAGGTCGCGAGCAAGAGGCCGATCGACGTCACCGAGAACATGAACAGGATCATGCCGCCGGTGAACAACGCCAGCGAGCCGGCGATCGGCACGCCGAGCACGATCCGCACCATGGTCTCGATCGACAGCAGCGAGGCGACGATGATGACGAAGCCGTTGGCGACGATCTTGGCCAGCATGATCTCGATCGGCGTCACAGGCATCACAAGAAGATGCTCGATGGTACCGCGTTCGCGTTCGCGGATCAGCGCCGCGCCGGTGAGGATGATCGCCAGAATGGCGATGTTGTTGATCACCTGCATCACCGCCGTGAACCAGCTCGAATTCAGATTGGGATTGAATTTGGCGTGGACCACAAGATCGACCGGCTGTGGCGCGATGCCGCTATCCTTGCGCAGATAGCTCGCGGTCTCGTTCAAAATGATGTTCTGGATATCGACCGCGCCGTTGCCGGCGATTGCCATAGCGGTGGCGTCGAGATCGAGCTGCACGGTCGGGGTTTTGCCGGCCAGCGCATCGGCCTCGAACTTCGGCGGAATCTCGATGACGAACACGTAGCGGCCGCTGTCGAGGCCGGCGTCGATCTGATCGGGATCGATGTTCTCGGCCGCCCGGAACAGCGGCGGCAACAGCGCCGAGGCGATGCGCCGTGACAATTCGGAATGATCCTCGTCCACCACCGCGACGCGCGCGGCTTCGACTTCGAGCTTGGCGCCGGTCGCGACCGTGTAGACCGCCACGGTGAAGACATAGACAATGAGGCCGAGCAGAACCGGATCGGTGATCAGACTGCGCAACTCCTGCC
>NZ_BADD01000722.1 GCF_000333455.1 Rhodopseudomonas sp. B29 | reverse complement strand
CGGCCAAGCGGATCAGATTGGCCGATCTTCACGCCGAGGATTTCGTCTTCCTGAGATTCGAAGACTCGCTGTTCGCCAAGTATCTCAGGCGATGCTGCCTGGAGGCCGGCTTCGCGCCGAAAGTGACGCATCAGGTGGTCGAGGCGGCGTCATTGACCAGCCTCGTCGCGGCGGGATTCGGCGTCGCCCTCATTCCCGACTTCGTCAGCCGGTTTTCGCAACGGGATGTCGTGTATCGGCGGTTGGTCGGCAAGCCGCTCCGCGCCGACGTCTATGCACTGCGCACCAGCCGCAACAACCCGCTGGCAAACCGATGCATCGAACTGGTCCGGAGCTTCGCTCGGAATTCAGCCTGGGAAGTCGACGACTAGGTCGGCATCAGCAACCTGGTCTAGTCGCGATCGACCCGCACGACGCGGCCCTTTTCGATCGCCAGCGCCAGCCGCCCATGCTTGAGCGCCAGTGCGGCGTCGCCGAACAGTTCGCGTCGCCAGCCGCGCAGCGCGCCGACGTCGGCGTTGTCGTCGCCGGCGATCTGCTCGAGATCATCCACCGTGGCGATCATGTTTGGGGAGAAGGATCTGCCGACTATCCTGGCTGGTCTCGACCGGCTGCCGCAGCAACTGACCGCAGCCGGCATCGCGAGCCAGATCGTCACCATCCCGGGCGTCGACCACTTTTACCTGCGAACCGCCAGCGTTCCTCAGCCGGACGGAAGCTCGACCGATGTCGAGAC
>NZ_BADD01000723.1 GCF_000333455.1 Rhodopseudomonas sp. B29 | reverse complement strand
CAGCGAGTACGTCGAGCACTTCGTCCCACGGCAGCACCACGAAGGCGCCATCGAAGCCGCGTGGCGCGCCGGACTTCTCCAGCCAACTTTTGCGCACCATCGGTCGTTCGAGCCGCGCCTTGTGCCGAAGCGAGTCGGTGAAATTGCCCAGAATCGGCGACGGTGCCGGATCGCCCGCATCGGGTTCGACCTCGACGTCCTGGCCGTCCCATCGCGCCGAGAAGGCGCCCCAATGCGAGCTGTGCGTGCTCCAGTCGTCGTTCATCCCGTTGGTCTCCGTCGATCGTTCTTGACGGCGATAATCGGCCAACAAGCCGGCGCCGTATTGTTTGTAATCGTTCGAAATTGAGCGAAATGGCGTGGCGATGAGCCGGACACGCGCTGCGCAGGGAAGCCGGACATTTGTGACGGTTGCTTCGGCGTGCGACAAGAGGGAAGAGTTCGTCGGTTGCACGAATTGCAATCGCGACAGAACACGATTGCGCGCGGCCGCGCAGAGGTGACAAAGAGATAATGTACTTGCGTCGTTACACCGTTCCCGAGATGCCATGCTCATGACGCGCCGTCGTTTGCCGTCTTTGATTGCGCTGCGCGCCTTCGAGGCCGTCGGCCGCACCGGCAGCGTTCGTGCGGCGGGTGACGAACTCGCGGTCAGCCATACGGTGGTGTCACGGCATCTGCAGAACCTGCAGAAATTTTTAGGCGTGGCGCTGGTCCGCGGCGAGGGCCGCGGCGTCATGCTGACCGAAGCCGGCGCGAGCTTTCATGCGCAGATATCGCAGGCTTTCGACATCATTGCCCGGGCGACGAGCAGCGCGAGGCCCTCTTCGCTGGCGACGCTGAACATCTGGTGCATCCCGGGCATCGCCAACCGGCTGCTGCTGTCGCGTCTGCCCGAGCTGACCGGGCCGCCCCGCAATTGGGAAGTGAATCTGCAGCCGACGCTGAATCATCCGGATCTGTCACGAGCGGAGGCCGACGCCGAGATCGTCTATGCCGACGTGATCGATGCGCGCGGCCCGCTGATGGCCGAAATCCTGCTGCGGCCGCGCGTGTTTCCGGTGGCCAGCCCGGCCTATCTGGCACGTTATCCCGCGATCAACAGTCTCGAAGATCTGTCGAAGATCGCGCTGATCCACGAAGAATCGACCACGCAATGGTCGCGCTGGTTCGAACTGGCGGGCCTCGACGAGCTGCCGCCGCTGCGCGGCCAGCGGCTGTGGCACGCCCATCTGGCGATCGAGGCGGCGCGGCTCGGGCAGGGTGTTGCGCTTGGCAACGAAGTGCTGGTCGGGGACGATCTGCGCTCCGGCGCGCTGGTCGAGGTGGTTAGTTCGTCGGTTTATATGGAGACTTACCAGCTCGTCGCGCTGAAAGAACGTTGGGACGATCCGGAAATTGTCGCCTTGCGAAATTGGTTGAAGCAGGTGCTCGCAGAACTCTGACGGTTGTGTCTGTCTGCGTGTTGAGCGGATCGCTCAACAAAGCGCCAGTGTCTGCTCGCGGCAGTGCAGGATTTTTCGATTGGTGCATGCAAGTCACCAGATCGAACTCACAAGCTGATTGATTGCCGTCATCGTCACATTAGCGTCGTCGTCAGTTCGGGAGAGAGCTGATGACGAATAGTGAATTGCTGGCTCGCAGGCAGGCGGCTGTCGTGCGCGGTGTCAGCCAAGCCACGCCGGTGTTTGCAGAGCGGGCGCTGAATAGCGAGATCTGGGACGTCGACGGAAAGCGCTACGTGGATTTCGCCGGCGGTATCGCCGTATTGAATACGGGCCACTGCCATCCGCGCATCGTCGCGGCGGTCCGCGAGCAGCTCGATCGCTTTACCCACACGTGCTTTCAGGTGGCGCCGTATGAAGGCTACATCAAACTGGCCGAGCGTCTTAATGAGTTGGCGCCGATCAACGGGCCGCTGAAATCCATCCTGCTCAGCACCGGTGCGGAAGCAACCGAGAACGCCGTCAAGATCGCGCGCGCGGCAACAGGACGTAGCGGCGTCATCGCTTTCACCGGCGGCTTCCATGGCCGCACCGCGTTCGCGTCGGCGATGACCGGCAAGGTCATTCCCTACAAGAAGGCGCTCGGTCCGCCGCTGCCCGGCGTCTGGCACGTGCCGTTCCCTATCGCGGGCGGTGACGTCAGCGTCGAGGACGCGCTGCGCTGCGTGTCGTTCGTGTTCAAGGCCGATATCGACGCGTCGCAGGTCGCGGCGATTATCATCGAGCCGGTGCAGGGCGAAGGCGGCTTCCATCAAGCGCCGCCCGAACTGATGCGCGGCCTGCGCAGGCTATGCGACGAAAACGGCATCGTGCTGATCGCCGACGAAGTGCAGACCGGCTTCGGTCGCACCGGCAAGATGTTCGCGATGGAGCATTACGACGTCCAGGCCGACATCGTCTGCGTCGCCAAGAGTCTTGCCGGCGGTCTGCCGCTGTCCGCCGTCGTCGGCCGCGCCGCCATCATGGATGCGGCCGAGCCCGGCGGTCTCGGTGGCACCTATGCGGGCAATCCGCTGGCCTGCGCCGCGGCGCTCGCGGTGCTCGACGTGTTCGAAGAGGAAAATCTCGTCGCGCGTGCCAACCAGATCGGCGAGCGGCTGCGCAACGCGATCGATCGCTTCGCGCTGTCGAACACGCTGGTGCCGACGTCGGCCGCCCGCGGCCCGGGCGCCATGGTGGCTTTCGACATTCTCAAGCACCGCGGCAGCAACGAGCCGGATGCCGAGATGACCAAGCGGGTGACGCGCCTGGCGCACGAGAACGGCCTGATCCTGCTGTCGTGCGGCACGCCGCCCAACACCATCCGCATTCTTGTGCCGCTGACGGCCTCCGATGCGATCGTCGACGAAGGGCTTGCGATCCTGGAACGCTGCCTCGCCGCTTAGTTGAAGGGCGCGTCTGCGCCGAGACGGGACTAACTACGATGCTGAAGCCGAGTGATCCTGGCCTGTTGGCTGACCGCTGCCTGATCGGCGGCAAATGGTGCGGCGAGCCGGTCGATGTCGTGTCCAACCCGGCGACGGGTGAGCGCGTCGGTGCGGTGCCGCATTTCGGCGCGGACGAAGCCGAGGAAGCTGTGCGCGCCGCCGACATCGCGTTCCGGCAGTGGTCGAAGCTGCTCGCCAAGCAGCGCGCGACGCTGCTGCGCGCCTGGTTCGATCAGATCATCGCCAATCGTGACGAACTCGCGCTGCTGCTGACGCGTGAGCAGGGCAAGCCGCTGACGGAAGCGCTCGGCGAGATCGACTACGCGGCATCGTTCGTGGAGTTCTACGCCGAGGAAGCGCGGCGCGTTTACGGCGAGACGATTCCGTCGCATCGCGCCGATGCCCGCACTATGGTGATCCGCCAGCCGGTCGGTGTGGTCGCGGCGATCACGCCGTGGAATTTCCCGGCCGCGATGATCACCCGCAAGGTCGCCCCGGCGCTCGCCGCCGGCTGCACCGTGGTGATCAAGCCGGCGCCGGAGACGCCACTCACTGCGCTGGCGCTCGGCGTGTTGGCGCAGCGCGCCGGCTTCCCGCCGGGCGTGCTCAACATCATCACCGGCGATGCGCCGGCGATCGGGCGGGCCTGGACAGAGAGTCCGACGGTGCGGGCGATCAGCTTCACCGGCTCGACCGAAGTCGGCAAGATCCTGATGCGCCAGGCGGCTTCTACGGTGAAGAAGGTCGGACTCGAGCTCGGCGGCAACGCGCCGTTCATCGTGTTCGACGACGCCGATCTCGACGCCGCCGTCGAGGGCGTGATTACTTCAAAGTTTCGCAACATGGGGCAGACCTGCGTTTGCGCCAACCGCATCTACGCGCAGGACGGCATCTACGATGCCTTCGTCGAGAAACTCACCGCCAAGGTGGCGACGCTCAAGGTCGGTAACGGCGTCGACGCCGGCGTGACCCAAGGGCCGCTGATCACTAAGGAGGCGATCGCCAAGGTCGAGCGCCATGTTGCCGACGCGGTCGGCAAGGGCGCCAAGGTGGTGCTCGGCGGCAAGCGGCACGCGCTCGGCCGCACCTTCTTCGAGCCGACCGTGCTGGCGGGCGTCACCACCGAGATGCTGATCACGCGCGAAGAGACATTCGGTCCGGTTGCGCCGGTCTATCGCTTCAAAGACGAATCCGACGTGATCGCGCAGGCTAACGACTCGCCGTTTGGTCTGGCGTCCTACTTCTACGCGCGCGATCTCGGCCGTGTGTTCCGCGTCGCCGAGGCGCTGGAGTCCGGCATGGTCGGCGTCAATTCGGCGCTGCTCGGCGCCGACGTGGTGCCGTTCGGCGGCGTCAAGCAATCCGGCCTCGGCCGCGAAGGCTCGCGCCACGGCATCGAGGAATATGTCGAGACCAAATACATCCTGCTCGGCGGTCTCGATCGCTGACGCTGCCATCTGCATTGCGACGACTAACAGATCCAGGGAGACCGTGACATGGCGACTGACACATTGACGAAACCGGATGCGATCGCTGACAGCCTGCGCGCTGCTGTCGATCGCAACTTCGACGACCAGGTCGCGTTTCTCCAGCGCATGGTGCAGTTCCGCAGCCTGCGCGGCGAAGAGGCGCCGCAGCAGGCGTGGCTGGCGCAGCAGTTCGCCGATCGCGGCTACAAGGTCGATACGTTCAGTCTCGCCGACGTCAATCTCGCCAGCCATCCCAAGGCGGCGCCGATGGACACCATCGATCCGGCCGGTTCGATGCAGGTCGTGGCAACCCTCGATAGCGAGGGCAAGGGCCGCAGCCTGATCCTGCAGGGCCACATCGACGTCGTGCCAGAAGGCCCGGTCGATCTGTGGAGCGATCCGCCGTTCGCGGCGACTGTCCGCGACGGCTGGATGATCGGCCGCGGCGCGCAGGACATGAAAGGCGGCGTGTCGGCGATGATTTTCGCGCTCGATGCGATCCGCTCCGCCGGCTACGCGCCCGATGGGCGCGTGCACGTGGAGACGGTGACCGAAGAAGAAAGCACCGGCAACGGCGCGCTCTCGACGTTGATGCGCGGCTATCGCGCCGATGCCTGTCTGATCCCTGAGCCGACCGGCCACACGCTGACGCGTGCTCAGGTCGGCGCGATCTGGTTCAGGCTGCGGGTGCGTGGCACGCCGGTGCACGTCGCTTATTCGGAGACCGGCACCAGCGCCATCCTATCGGCGATGCACCTGGTCCGCGCTTTCGAGGAGTACACCAAGAAGCTGAACGCGGCGGCGGTGCGCGATCCGTGGTTCGGCCAGATCAAGAATCCGATCAAGTTCAACGTCGGCATCATCAAGGGCGGCGATTGGGCGAGCTCGACCTCTGCGTGGTGCGAAGTCGATTGCCGCCTTGGTCTTTTGACCGGCGATACGCCCCAAGAGGCGATGGCTGGCATCGAGAAGTGCCTCGCCGACGCGCAGGCAGCCGACGCCTTCCTGTCGGAAAATCCGGCCGAACTCATCTGGAGTGGCTTCCAGGCCGATCCGGCAGTCTGTGAGCCGGGCAGCGAAGCCGAAGCTGTGCTCACCAGCGCACACCAGGCAGCGTTCAATGCGCCGCTCGACGCGCGCCTGTCCACCGCGGTCAACGATACCCGTTACTACTCGGTCGACTACGGCATCCCGGCGCTGTGCTACGGCCCTTACGGCGAGGGCCCCCACGCGTTCAACGAGCGCCTCGATCTGGAAAGCCTGCGCAAGACGACGCTCAGCATCGCGTTGTTCGTCGCGCAGTGGTGCGGGCTGAGGAAGCTGTGATGGCTGAGGCGGCACGAGCGGCGTCCACGATGCAATCGATGACGGGAGCGGACCGGCTCTGCGATGCGCTTCTGGCGCACGAAGTCGATGTCTGCTTCGCCAATCCAGGCACGTCGGAGATGCATTTCGTGGCGGCGCTCGACCGCCAGCCGCGGATGAGGTGCATCCTCGGCCTGTTCGAAGGCGTCGTCACCGGCGCTGCCGACGGCTACGGCCGGATGACCGACAAGCCCGCAGTGACGCTGCTGCATCTTGGTCCCGGCCTCGCCAACGGCCTGGCGAACATGCACAACGCCCGGCGCGCGAATTCGCCGATGATCAACATCGTCGGCGATCATGCGGTCGAGCATCTTCCACTCGATGCACCGCTGACCAGCGATATCGACTCGCTGGCGCGGCCGATGTCGCGCTGGGTCAAGCGCATCGCCGATCCGGTGCTCATCGATCGGGATGTCGCCGACGCCTGGGCGCAGAGCATGGCGCCCGGCATCTCGACGCTGATCCTGCCGGCCGACATGGCCTGGAACGAACACGTCTATCGCTCGCAGCCGGTGCGCGGCAAGCGTCTGCCGCAGAAGCAGCTGCAGCAGGAGACGGTGGCGCGCATCGGCGATGCGATCCGTACCAAGCGCAAGGTGGTGCTGTTGCTCAGCGGCGCCGCTTTGCGCGAACATCCGCTGCGGATCGCCGATAACATCCGCCGCAGCGCCGACGTGGAGATCTACGCGCAGGGCGCCAACGGCCGGATCGAACGCGGCCGCGGCCGCGCGCCGATCGGCAGGTTGTCGATGACCCACGAGATCGGTCTCGAGATGCTGCGCGGCGTCGACATGGTGGTGCTGATCGGCGCCAAGGAGCCGGTGTCTTTCTTCGCCTATCCGAACCGGCCGGGCCGGCTGGCGCCCGAAACTTGCGAAGTCGTCCAGCTCGCTGGTCCGGATCAGGATTTGCTGCAGGCGCTGGAATGGCTGGCCGATGAAGTGAACGCGCCGAGCGAGCCGGTCGCGGTCAAGCCGTTCGCCGTCGCGTCGCCGACGGCGAGTTCGACTGCCGCTCTCACCACCGACATGGTCAATCGGCTGGTCGCGGCGCGGCTGCCGGAGCAGGCCATCGTCTGCGACGAGGCGCTGACCTCCTCGGGATGTTTCGATTACTCCTACGATGCGGCACCGCACGATTTTCTGCAGATCACCGGCGGCGCGATCGGCATCGGCATTCCGATGGCGGCGGGCGCCGCAGTGGCGTGCCCCGATCGCAAGGTGATCAATCTGCAGGCGGACGGCAGCGGCATGTACACGCTGCAGGGACTCTGGACCCACGCCCGCGAGAACCTCGATGTGCTGACTATCGTGTTCTCGAACCGCTCCTACGCGACGCTGTGGGGCGAGATGAGCAAGGTCGGCGCCCAGAAGCCGGGCCGCAACGCGCAGCGGATGCTGCAGCTCGATCAGCCCGAACTCGACTGGACCAAGATGGCACAGGGGCTCGGCGTCGAGGCCAGCCGCGCCACTACGCTGTCCGAATTCACGCGGGCGCTCGATGCGGCGCTGTCGCGCCCTGGTCCGTATCTCATCGAGGCGATGGTCTGATGCCGGATCGCCGCCGTCTCGAACATCGACGTCCTGACTGAACAATCGGCTTCAACTCCAACAACGCGGGTGATTGCATGAACAGACGTGAATTTGCCAAACTGAGCGTGGCGGCTGGTGCTCTCGGCCTCAGTGGCATCCCGCTCGGTATCACGCGGGCGGTGGGACAGACCCGTGGCGGTACGCTCAACACCATCATCCAGCCGGAGCCGCCGATCCTGGTCACCGCGCTCAATCAGCAGCAGCCGACGCTGACGCTGGGCGGCAAGATCTACGAGAGCCTGCTGCGCTACGATTTCGATCTCAAGCCGCTGCCGGGTCTGGCGCAGTCCTGGGAAGTATCGCCCGACAAGCTCACCTACACGTTCAAGCTGTTCCCCAACATCACCTTCCACGACGGCACGCCGCTGACGTCCGAAGACGTCGTGTTCTCGATCATGAAAGTGCTGATCGAGAACCACGCGCGTGCCCGCAGCACCTTCTCCCGCGTCGACAAAGCCGAAGCGCCGGATCCGCTCACGGTGGTCTTCACCTTGAAGAAGCCGTTCGCGCCGTTCCTCACCGCGTTCGATTGCACGACGGCGCCGATCGTGCCCAAGCACATTTATGAAGGCACCGACTATCGCCAGAACCCGGCCAACGCCAAGGCGATCGGCTCCGGCCCGTTCAAGCTGAAAGAGTGGGTGCACGGCTCGCACGTCCATCTCGTGCGGCACGAAGGCTATTATCGACCGAACGAGCCGTATCTCGACGAAATCATCTATCGCGTCATCCCGGATTCGGCGTCGCGCTCGGTGGCGCTGGAGCAGGGCACGGTGCAGCTCACGCAGTGGACCGACGTCGAGCTGTTCGAAGTGCCGCGGCTGTCGAAGTTGCCGAACCTGACGATGACCACCAAGGGCTACGAATTCTTCGCGCCGCACACCTGGCTCGAATTCAACAATCGCATCGCGCCAATGAACGACAAGCGCTTCCGGCAGGCGGTGATGTACGCGATCGACCGCAAGGCGCTGCTCAACCGCATCTACTTCGGCCTCGGAAAGGTCGCGACCGGCCCGGTGTCGTCGAAGACGAAGTTCTACGAAAAGGACGTCAAGAAGTACGACTACTCGCCCGACAAGGCGAAGGCGCTGCTCGACGAGATGGGTCTGAAGCCCGGCCCCGATGGCAAGCGCGTGGCGATTCCGTTCCTGGTGCCGCCCTACGGCGAGACCCACCAGCGGACCGCCGAATTCTTGCGGCAGTCGCTCGCCAAGGTCGGCATCGATCTGCAGCTGCAGGGCATCGATGTCGGTGGCTGGGCCCAGAGATTCGGTAACTGGGACTTTTCCACGACGACCACCACCGTCTATCAGTTCGGCGATCCGGCGCTCGGCGTGTCGCGGAGCTACGTCTCCTCCAACATCCGCAAGGGCATCCTGTTCTCGAACACGTCGGGCTACTCAAATCCGGAAGTCGACCGGCTGTTCGAGGAGGCCGCGACCGCAACAACCGACGAGAAGCGCCAGGAGCTCTACAGTCAGGTCCAGAAGATCATGGTCGAGGAGGTGCCGGTCGCCTGGCTGCTCGAGATCGACTATCCGAACTTCATGGACAAGCGGCTGAAGAACGTGATCACCACTGCGATCGGCGTCCACGAAACCTTCGGCTCGGTCTCGTTCGGATGAGGGCGCTCGCTCTGTCTGTCACCGGCAACCGCGGCGTGGCGATCGCTTTGGCGATCGTCCAATGGGTCGCACGGTTCATCGCGGTGGTCCTGGTGATCGCCACTTTCAACTTCGTGCTGGTCCACGCGGCGCCGGGCGATCCGGCGCAGGTGATGGCGGGGCAGAGCGGGGCGGCCGACGAGCACATGCTGGCTCAGTTGCGTGCCGAGTACGGTCTCGACAAGCCGTACCCGGTGCAGCTCGCGATCTATCTGAAGCGGATCGTGACGCTGGATCTCGGTTACTCCTATCGGCAGCAGCGCCCGGTGCTGTCGCTGATCGCCGAACGGCTGCCGGCGACGCTGCTGCTGACCTGCAGCGCGTTTCTGTTGTCGCTCGGGGCGGGCGTTCTGCTCGGGACATTGGCCGGCGTACGCGCCGGCAAATGGTCCGACACGGCGCTGACGATCGTGTCGCTGCTACTTTACGCCATGCCGGTGTTCTGGCTCGGCCTGATGCTGGTGCTGCTGTTCTCGGTGAAGCTCGATTGGCTGCCGGCGTTCGGCTACGTCAGCATCGGCGTGCCGATGACGCCGATCGAACATGTCCTGGACATCGCGGCCCATATGGTGCTGCCCGTCACGTCGCTCGGCGCGGTGCTGATGGCGATCTACGCCCGACTGATGCGTTCGGCGATCATCGACGTCGCGCACCAGGACTTCATCAAGACGGCGCGCGCAAAAGGCCTGAGGCGCGGCCAGATCATCGTCCGCCACATGCTGCGCAACGCGGTGCTGCCAGTCGTCACCGTGGCCGGCATGCAGGCCGGCACGCTGGTCGGCGGCTCGGTGGTGATCGAAACCGTGTTCGCCTGGCCCGGTCTCGGCCGGCTGACCTTCGACTCGGTGATGCAGCGCGACTATCCGCTGATGCTCGGCATTTTCCTGGTGATGTCTGTCATCGTCATCCTGCTGAATTTCCTCACCGACACGATCTACCGGATGGTCGATCCGCGCGTGTCGCTGCGTGCGGCGTCTTGATCGGAGGGGGCGATGGACAGGTTGAAAACGTTTCTGCGTCATCCGACCGGCATGATCGGCTTGCTGATCCTCGGAGCCGTCGTCGCTCTGGCGGTGTTGGCGCCGACGCTGTTTCCCGACGATCCGTGGGACATGGTAGGCGCGCCGTTCCAGCCGCCGGGCAGCGAGGGTCTGCCACTGGGGTCCGATATGCTCGGCCGCAACGTTGCGGCCGGCATCGCCTATGGGGCGCGGGTGTCGCTCACCATCGGCGTGGCCTCGACGCTCGCGGCGCTGTTCATCGGTGTGACGATCGGAGCCATCGCCGGTTACTTCGGCGGCAAGGTCGATGATCTGATGATGCGGATCACCGAGCTGTTCCAGACCATTCCGGGCTTCGTCCTCGCCATTCTGCTGGTCGCCACCATCGGGCCGACGCTGACCAACGTCATCATCTCGATCGGTGCGGTGAGTTGGCCGCCGCTGGCGCGATTGACGCGCGCTGAGTTTCTCCGGCTACGCGGCCGCGAGTTCGTGCAGGCCGCAGTGTGCCAGGGCCAGGCGCCGTTGATGGTGGTGTTGCGCCACATCCTGCCCAATGCGGTCTCACCGATCATCGTCACCGGTTCGCTGACGATTGCGACCGCGATCCTGATCGAAAGCGCGCTGAGCTTTCTGGGCCTCGGCGATCCCAACATGATGTCCTGGGGCCTGATGATCGGCGCGTCGCGCACCGTGATCCGTCAGGCGTGGTGGATGAGTGTGTTTCCCGGCGTCGCCATCCTGCTCACCGTGCTGGCGATCAATCTGGTCGGTGAAGGTCTCAACGATACGCTGAACCCGCGCATCGCGCGAAAGGTGCGCACCGCATGAGCGATGATCTCCTGCTGTCCGTCGAGCATCTGTCGGTCGAACTGCCGCATGGCGGCGATCGCAGCCACGCCGTCTCGGATGTTTCGCTGAGCGTCGGCCGCAACGAGATCGTCTGCCTCGTGGGCGAATCCGGCTCGGGCAAATCGATCACCGCGCATGCGGTGCTGGGCCTGCTGCCGTCCGGGCTCGAGATCGGCACCGGCGCCATCAAGTTTAGCGGCGAAGACATCGCCCACGCCAGCGAAGACGCGATGCGCGGTCTGCGCGGCGGTCCGATCTCGATGATCTTCCAGGAGCCGCTCAGCGCACTCAATCCGCTGGCGCGGGTCGGTCAGCAGATCGCCGAAGCGATCCTGGTACATGCCAGTCCGCGCCCGAGCCGCGCCGAGCTCGACGCGCGGGTGCTGGAGCTGATCACTGCGGTCGGCCTGCCCGACCCGGCGACACTGGTGCGCAGCTATCCGTTTCAGCTCTCCGGCGGCCAACGCCAGCGGGTGATGATCGCGATGGCGATGGCCAACAACCCGGCGCTGCTGCTCGCCGACGAGCCGACCACGGCGCTCGACGTCACGACGCAGCAGCAGATCCTGGGCCTCATCCGGCGGCTGCAGGCCGAACGCGGCATGGGTGTGTTGTTCATCACCCACGATTTCGGCGTCGTCGCCGATATCGCCGACCGCGTCGTGGTGATGCGCAACGGCCGTGTCGTCGAGCAAGGCAGTGTCGACGAGGTGCTGCGGCGGCCAAAGGACGACTACACCAAGGCGCTGATCGCTGCCGTGCCGGGCTCGCGCCCGGCCTCAAAGGTCGCTCGCGATATCGAGGGCGAGCCGCTGCTCGAAGCGCACGGGCTGAACAAGACCTTCGTCACCAGCCAGGGCTTGTTCCGGCCGGCTCGGACGACGGCAGCGGTGCGCGATGTCGCACTCAGCCTGCGTCCGCGCGAGACCGTCGCTGTGGTGGGCGAGTCCGGCTCCGGCAAATCGACGCCGGTCAACGCCTTGACGCCGCCCATCGAGGCGCCGACCACGGCAGCCATCGCGGCGATCTCGTCCTCCATCTGGATGAAGACGCCGCCGGCCTTCGGCAGCAGCACCGACAGCCGTTCGGCGATCTCGGAGGACGGCGTAATCGGATAGCCGGCGAAGAAGGTGCAACCGGCGTCGAGCGCGCCCTGGGCGCAGGCGGCGTTGCCGGACAGCAGCTTGGCGGCGGGCTTGGCGTGCGAACGGTCGATCGCGTTCATCGCGCCGCCTCCAGCGCCGGCTGCTCAGCGTCCAGATGAACTCGGATGGCGAAGTCGGGACACAGCCACTCGCACAGCCGGCAGCCGGTGCATTTCTCCGGCG
>NZ_BADD01000724.1 GCF_000333455.1 Rhodopseudomonas sp. B29 | reverse complement strand
AGCGAATCATGCAGANAGAAGGCGGATCTCAGCAGTCGCTCGTTAGTGGCCCGGCAACTTCTCGGCTGTCAGGATGCAAGGCGCCAGCGTTGATTCGGTCTGCGATCGGGCGCAAAGTCGAGGCTTCCGAAGGCCACAGAGTGGCCGAAAGTTTCACCCGAAATTTACCAGACTCCGGTCTAACTGGGTCATCGCTTCTCCGTCAGGTGTGAAGTCCAATTCCCATGCACAAGATTCTGCTCGCCGAAGACGACAACGACATGCGCCGCTTCCTGGTGAAGGCGTTGGAAAACGCCGGGTTCCAGGTTTCCTCGTTCGACAACGGCATGTCGGCCTATCAGCGTCTGCGCGAAGAGCCGTTCGAGATGCTGCTGACCGATATCGTGATGCCGGAAATGGACGGCATCGAGCTGGCGCGCCGCGCTTCCGAGCTCGATCCGGACATCAAGATCATGTTCATCACCGGTTTCGCCGCTGTAGCGCTGAATTCGGATTCGCAGGCGCCGAAAAACGCCAAGGTGCTGGCCAAGCCGGTGCACCTGCGCGAGCTGGTCAGCGAAGTGAACAAGCTGCTGACCGCCGCAGCCTAAGTCGATAAATCGCCGTTCGGCGTTCTTGCCTCCCCGCGCGGGAGCCGATATAGGGACGCCACCCCGTACACGACGGTTTCAGGGCGCGTAGCTCAGCGGGAGAGCACCTCGTTGACATCGAGGGGGTCACAGGTTCGATCCCTGTCGCGCCCACCATCACGCCCCGGGACCATTTTCCAAGTCGACTTCGGCTTATCTCGACATCCGCGCGAGCACCCTGTTGTGTCGCGGCCTATGATCTTTGCGGCGCCGGCGTGCTTTGGGTTTGCCCGGTCGCCTACGATCTGCCTGCAATCAGACGCGCGCATCAACGCGGGGCATCAAACAGGTGCGGGGCAGCGGCTCAGCCGCGAAGGCTGGCCCGCTCAGGCGCCACAACCAATCCAGACGCCTCCGCGGTCGCAGTGCCGTTGCAGCGCTGCGACCATTCGTGAGCGGGTCGTCACGGCGGCAGCTCGATCAGCCGACTGGTGACGGCGGATCGTAGGCGCGGATCGGCGGCAGCGGTCCGGTGTACTTCTCGCATTCGACGATCGTCACCTGGCCGGTGCAACCTTGCGCCAGCCGCGACGTGCCGACGTCGCGCGTCAGCACGTTCGGATTGCCATGGATGCAAAGCGGCTCATCGCCGCCGCCGGGCAGCGGGTCGTACCAAGCGCCGGTCGGCAGATGGATCACGCCGGGCGCGACCTGATCCGAAAGCGCCGCGGCGGCAAGGCACGCGCCACGATCGTTGAAAAGGCGGACGATGTCGCCGGCCGCGATGCCGCGTGTTTGCGCGTCCGCCGGATTGAGGCGCACGACCTCGCGACCAGATATTTTGCTCGATTGGCTGTAGCGGCCGAAGTCGAGCTGACTATGCAGTCGTGTCGCCGGCTGATTGGCAATCAGCGTCAGCGAATGAACTTCGGTCGGCTGATCGTCCGGCGGCAGCCATGTCGGATGACCGGGGCAATCCGGATAGTTGAAGCCCGCGATGCTCTGCGAGAACACCTCGATCTTGCCGCTCGGCGTCGGTAGCTTGCCGGCCTCGGGATCGTTGCGGAAGGCGCGGAGCAGTCCGCCGTCGTCGGGCTCGGACGGCAGCGCCAGCTCGCCGCGGCGCCAGAACTCGTCGAACGATGGCGCATCGCAGCCCTTGGCGGCGAGCGCGGTTCGCGTCGTTTCATACAGATGCTCCAGCCATTGCTGGCTGTCGCGGCCCTCGGTGTAAGCCTGTTCGACGCCGAGCCGGCGTGCGAGCGCGGCGAAGATGTCGAAATCGTCACGCGCTTCTCCGACTGGCGGCGCGACTTTGCGCATCGCGATCAGGCGCGGATCGGTCGCGGCGGCACCGATATCATCACGCTCCAGCGTCATTGTCGCGGGCAGCACGATGTCGGCGAACCGCGCGGTCGGAGTCCATGCGGTCTCGTGTACCACAATGTTCTGCGGCACGTTGAAGGCGCGGCGCAGCCGGTTGATGTCCTGGTGGTGATGAAACGGATTGCCGCCGGCCCAGTATACCAGCTTGATATCCGGATAGCGCAGCGAGCGACCATTGTAGTCGAACGGCTGGCCTGGATTGAGGAGCATGTCGGCGACACGCGCGACCGGAATAAACGCCTCCACGCCGTTGCGGCCCTGCGGCATCGTCGGAATCGGCACGGCGTTGATGCGTCGTCCAGTGTGGCCGAGCGCGCCGAGTGCGTAGTTGTAGCCGCCGCCGGGCAGGCCGATCTGGCCGAGCACCGCGGCGAGTACCGCGCCCATCCACACCGGCTGCTCGCCATAGCGCGCGCGTTGCAGCGAATGCGACACCGTGACCAGCGTGCGACCCTGCGCGGCGCGGCGCGCCAGGGCGACGATCTCGCCGGCGTCCATGCCGGTGACCGTTGCCGCCCAGCCGGCATCCTTCGGCTGGCCGTCGTCGAGCCCGAGCAGATAGCGTTCGAAGATGTCGTAGCCGGTGCAATAGCGCGCCAGGAAATCGCGGTCGTGTAGCTTCTCCGCCACCAGACTGTGCGCGATACCGAGCATCAGCGCCACGTCGCTGCCGACCCGGATCGGCAGCCAGGTCGCGGCAGCCTGTTCGGGCAGATCGTCGCGCAGCGGGCTGATGCAGTAGAAGCGGGTGCCGCGCTGCGCCGCCTTGCGCATCGCGTCGCGTTCGACGTGACGGCTGATGCCGCCGCTCGCCACCATCGAGTTCTTCAGAGCCATTCCGCCGAAGGCCAGCACCGTATCGGTGTGTTCGCTGACTTGCTCCCATGTGACGTTGCGCCGTGACAGCGCTTCGAACGATCCGAGCACATGCGGCAGGATCACCGCGGAGGCGCCTGCGCTATAGCTGTTGACCGAGCGGACATAGCCACCGAACGCGACGTTCAAGAATCGGTGAATCTGACTCTGCACGTGATGAAAACGGCCGGCGCTCGACCAGCCATAGGAGCCGCCATAAATCGACTCCGCGCCATATTCCGTGTGAACGCGCGACAGCTCGGCAGCG
>NZ_BADD01000725.1 GCF_000333455.1 Rhodopseudomonas sp. B29 | reverse complement strand
CGGCGTCCTTGGCGGATTGCGCGGCGATCTTCTCGGGCTGGTTGGCGTTCTCGGCGTTCTGCTTGATGTTGGCAGCCATCTCTTCCATCGACGACGACGCTTCCTCGGCGGACGAGGCCTGCTCGGTCGCACCCTGCGAGAGCTGCTCGGCACTGGCCGAGAGCTCCTGGCTGCCGGCCGAAACGTTCTGCGCGGCGGTCAGCGCTTCGGACACGATCTGACGCAGCTTCTCGATCATCTGCTCCAGCGCGATGCCCAGCGTATCCTTCTCGGACAGGCGCTTGGCGTCGACCGTGAGGTCGCCCAGTGCGATCTTATTAGCGACCGCCGCAGTCGCGTTCAGATTCGCCGTCATGGCGTTCAGCGACTTCACCAGGTCACCGACCTCGTCGTTGCTCGAGACCTCGATCTTCTTGCTGAGGTCACCGATCGCGACAGCGTCAGCAAGGTCGACAGCACGGGCCAAAGCACGGCTGATGTTGATCGCGATCCAGACCGCGGCGATCACCGCGATGATCAAGGACGCGACGACCAGACTGATCAGCATCAGCTGAGCGCGCGCTCCATCCTCTTTGGCCTGTTCCGATCGATCCGACATCAGTTTACGGACAAAGGTCACGTACTCGTCCAGGGAAACAGTCGCTTCGCCGACGGCCTTACGAACTTCCGTCGTCGACGATTCAACTGCTTTGGCCTTGTCGGTCTTGGCAAGCCGCAGCGTCTGATCTTGAGCGCTGTTCACCCGCAGATAGGCGGCCGAGAACTTGTCGAGGATTTTCTTGCCGCTTTCAGTCGCGCTGGCGTGAACCTCGTCACGCGCTTGCGTCAGCTTTGTGCGGATGTTGCCGATCTCCGTCACATAGCGATCGACATCGCTGTCGGAGTTCGCCAAAATCGAGTTCTTTTCGGCTCTGATCTGTTGCAGAAGCATTTCTTTGAGCTGGCTCGCCTTGTCGAGGCGCCCCGCGGCCGCCGAGAGAACTTCCGTCGTGGCCGCCATATCGCTCAACTTGATATAGGCGAGCCCGCCGGCGATAGCGGACAACAGAATGACGATGCCGAACCCAGCTGCTAGCTTAGCTTTGACCGTGAATCTCATTTTATTTCACACCTGAATTGATCGGTTGAATTGGGTTGCTACGCCTGACACCACTCACTCTTCACCTACGCGGCACGGGACGACTCCATGGCCAACTTGTGCTCCATGCCGACCGCATCCGATCAGCGCTGGAAGTCCGCGTCGCGGTCGTCCTCGCCGTCGTGGAGCGCGAAGGCAAAGCCGCCGCCACCAGCTGCCTTCAGCTGACGCTGCGGTTTGGCGGCCGGCTTCTTCGCAGGCCCGCGATCGACCGCAGCCATATGGGCGGCCTTGCGGCGCAGTTGGCTCACGGCCTTGTCGATCGGCGCGCTTTGCAGCTTCGCGCCGCTCTCCTCGATGCGGAAGAACGCGATGGTCGACTGCAGCTGTTCGGCCTGGGAGGCGAGTTCTTCAGAGGTCGAAGACACCTGCTCGGACGCGCTGGCGTTCTGCTGGCCGACCTTGTCGAGCTGCTGGATTGCCTGGTTGATCTGCGACGATCCGACGTCCTGCTCGCGGCAGGCCGAGGTGATCTCTTCGACCAGTTCGGCGGTCTTCTTGATGTCAGGCACCAGCTTGGCCAGCATCTCGCCGGCTTCCACCGCCGCCTTGACGGTCTCGGCCGACAGCGTGCCGATCTCGGCAGCCGATGCCTGGCTGCGTTCGGCGAGCTTGCGCACTTCCGAAGCCACCACCGCGAAGCCCTTGCCGTGCTCGCCGGCGCGGGCCGCCTCGACGGCCGCGTTCAGCGCCAGCAGGTCGGTCTGGCGAGCTATCTCCTGCACGATGGTGATCTTCTCGGCGATGGTCTGCATCGCCTCGACCGCACGGCCGACGGCAGCGCCGCTCGCCTCGGCGTCCTTGGCGGACTGCGCGGCGATCTTCTCGGTCTGATTGGCGTTCTCGGCGTTCTGCTTGATGTTGGCAGCCATCTCTTCCATCGACGACGACGCTTCCTCGGCGGACGAGGCCTGTTCGGTCGCGCCCTGCGAGAGCTGCTCGGCGCTCGCGGACAGTTCCTGGCTGCCGGCCGAAACGTTCTGCGCAGCGGTCAGAGTCTCCGACACGATCTGGCGCAACTTGTCATTCATCTGGTTCAGCGAATTCACCAGATCACCGACTTCGTCGTTGCTCGAGACTTCGATCTTCTGGCTGAGGTCGCCATCCGCGACCGCTTGCGCGAGACCGACCGCACGACCCAGACCGCGGCCGATCGCCAGCGCGATCCAGAAGGCAGAGCCGACGCCGATGAAGAGCGATACGGCCAGAACAGCGACAAGAATCATCTTCGCGCTGGAGGCATCCTCGGCCGCATGTGCCGCCGTTTCGGCCATCAGCTTGCGCGTCAGCTCGCTGTATTCGCTGGACGCGGCAATCGCGACCGCCGCGGACTCGTGGCCCTCGGTGGCTGCGAGCGACGCGGCGTGAATATTGCCGCCTTCCTTGACGATGTCGAAGACGCGGCCGAAGACCTTCAGCAGTTGCTCAGTCTGGCCGCTGATGACCGCACCCGATAGACCCGCGGCCGAGAGAGCAGCGCCGCTTCGTTGCGCGGTTGAGCGCAGTTGCTCCATGTCATCAGCCGCTACCTTGATGATCGCGCCAAGGTCTTCCAGGCTCGAAGCGTAGAAGGACATAGCCATCTGCTTTTGAATGGCTTCGGCCTCGGTACGGAGCGTCTGCATGATCAGTAGCGCGTTCGCGCGCTCGGGCGAAACCGGAAGCTTGCCGGCTTCGGCCGTCATGGCGTCGACGGCTTCGTTCCAGCGCTTCAGAGCCGGCCGCCCTTCCGCCGTCCAAAGCTGAGAGCCGTGGTTGTTGGAGTTCATCACCGCAAATTTGATGATGTTGTCTTCGACGGCATTCATCTTGTCGTAGACGCCCGCAAATTTCTCCAGCACCCGGCGGCCGGCTTCGCTCGCGACCGCGTGGATCTCCTCGCGGATTCGCGTGACTTCCTTACGGTGCTGTCTGATTTCCTCGGCGTACTTCTGAGTATCGGCGTCGGTCGACGCCGCGATCATGTCCCGCTCGGCGCGGGTCTGTTTCAGAATGAAATTCTGCATCGCTCCGGCCTTGTCGATCCGGGAAGCGCGTCGAATCAGGTCGTCTGAAACCTCGGACAGCTGAGTGAGCTTGACGTAGGATAGTGCGCCGACAGCGCCGGACAGCAGGATCACCAGCCCGAACGCTCCGGCTAGCTTCGCCTTGACGGTAATTCTCATTTATCTGGCACCTGAATTTATCGGTTGAATTGGGTTGCTACGCCTGACACCACTCACACTCGCCTACGCGGCACAGGGAGGCTCCATGGCCAGCTCTTGCTCCGGTAATTTGGCCGTCGCCATCAGCTTGGAGAGATCGAAGATGATGACGAAGCGATCGCCCTTGCGGCCGATGCCGGCGATGTAGTCCGACTTCCACTTGCCGCCGACATCGGGGACCTGCTCCAGCGAGCTCTCCTCGATATCGGTGACTTCGTAGACGCAGTCGGCGACGAAGCCGACGCCGACGACGCGATCGCCGACCGGGACGTCGAGGATGATGATCCGCGTTGCTTCGGTCGCCGCCACCGCAGGCAGATCGAGCTTGAGCCGCAGATCGAGGATCGGATAGCCGGAGCCGCGAACGTCGATCATGCCGAGCATGAATTCGGGCGCGTGCGGCAGCCGCGCGATCGGCCGCATGTCGAGAATTTCGCGGACGTTGCGGATCGAAATGCCGAAGGTCTCTCCGGCCAATCCCAACGTCAGATATTGCGCCAATTCGGCCATCTCACACTCCGCCCCAGCACTGTCCGTCGCATCCGCACGCCGTCGTCATCGCGCACCCGCTCAATTCAGGATTCGTTCCATATTCGGCACGATCACGAATTCCTCGCGCCACTTGGTGATGAAGCGGATGTAGTCGGGCTTCCAATGCATGCCGACGCGCGGCGTCTGCTGGACGTCGACCTTGGAAATCTCGGTGACTTCGAAAACCTTGTCGGCGGTGACGCCGACCAGCACCGGATCGTTGTCGATGCAGACTTCGAGCACCACGATCCGCGTATCGACCGTCTCTTGCGCCGCCGGCATGCCAAAGCGGATGCGCAGATCCGCGTAGGGAATGACGTTGCCGCGAACGTTGATGACGCCGGGCACGAACGATTTGGCGCCGGCCACCTTGGTGGCGGGGATAGGATCGATGATTTCGCGAACGGCTCCGGCGTCGAGCGCAAACTTCTCGTCGCCGAGACCGATCATCACCACCTGGATCGCGTCGGCGCTGTGGCCCGTCGCGTCCTGAACCTGATCCTTGCTCATCACGCTGCCTCGCTCATTTGCTGCTTCTCCGCGTGGGCCTGGGCCAGCGCGACGAGCTGAACGACATCGAGGATCAGCGCCGCCGTGCCGTCGCCGAGGATCGTGGCGCCGGAGAAGATCGTGACGTTGGAATGCAGCTTAGACAGCGACTTGATCACGGTCTGGTGGTTGCCGATGATCTGGTCGGCCACCAGCCCGACGCGGGTCTCGCCGGTCGAGATGATGATCGTCTTCTGATGCTCGTCGGGCTGGCCCGTCGATTCGAACACGTCACGCAGCCGCATGAACGGCACGAGATTGCCGCGGACGTTGAGGAAGTTGCGTCCGCGCGAGCGCTCGTCTTCGGCGGTGAGTTCGACGCATTCTTCGACGGCCGACAGCGGGATGATGTAGCGCTGATCGCCGACGCGGATCAGCAGGCCTTCGATGATCGCCAGCGTCAGCGGCAGGCGCAGCGTCACCGTGGTGCCTTGGCCCGGAACGGTCGACAAATCGATCGACCCGCGCATGTTCTCGATGGTGCGCTTGACGACGTCCATGCCGACGCCGCGGCCGGACAGCGCCGAGATCGTCTGCGCGGTCGAGAAGCCGGGGTGGAACAGAAACTGATGGATCTCGTGATCGGACAGCGAGGCGCCGGGCGCGATCAGCCCCTGCTCTTCGGCCTTGGCGCGGATGCGCGCGTTGTTGAGGCCGCCGCCGGTTGTCCTTCACCGTCACCAGCACCTGCGCGCCGGCATGCACCGCCGCAAGCTCGATACGGCCCTTGCTCCGGCTTGCCGGCGGCGGCACGCGCGGACGGCGCTTCGATGCCGTGGTCGATCGAGTTGCGGATGAGGTGAACCAGCGGATCGGCCAGGCACTCGATCATGGTCTTGTCGAGTTCGGGTGTCTTCGCCGGTGGTGATGAACTCGACCGGCTTGCCGAGATCACGCGACAGATCGTGGATCAGGCGGCGGAAGCGGCCGAACAGCGAGCCGATCGGCACCATGCGGGCACCCATCGTGGTGTCGCGCAGGCTGGAGGCGAGCCGCTCGATTTCCTCGGCGATCATCTTGATCGACAGGTCGGAGCCGTGTGCCGCAAGTTGGCTGAGCCGGGCCTGGGCGATCACCAATTCGCCGACGCGGTCCATCAGCTCGTCGAGCCGTTCGGCCTGCACGCGCACAGTCGCAATGCCGCGATCGTCGGCGCGGCGCGGCTCGGCGCTGCGACGCTCCGGCTTCGGCGCTGATGCGACGGGCTCGGCTGCCGCAACGGGTTCGGCCGGCGGCACGATCGACACCTCCGACGCCGCGACTTCGGGCAGCGGCTCGGCCAGCAGCATGTCTTGAAACGGCGCCGTCGGTCTGTCTTGCTGCAGCAGGGGCTCCAGCGTCAGCTTCATCTCGTCGATGACGAACATGAAGACGTCGTCGATTGCCGCCTTGTCGCAGTCGGAGTGCAACGCGACGTCCCATTTCAGATAGCAGTCTTCCGGCTCCATCTCGTCGATGTAGGGAATGCCGTCTGTCAGCGGCACCACGAAGCAGGGCCCGAGCTTGGCGAGGTCCTCGAGCAGATCGAGCGGATTGGAGCCGTTGCGGAGAATGTGCTGATCGAATTCGAGGCGCAGCCGCCAGCCGATGGGGCGATTCTCGGTCGGCTCCGCAGCCGAGGCAGTCGCGGGAGCAGGCGCAGCCGCAGCAGACGCAGCAGCTCCCTCCGGCGGCACGAAGCGGGTGAGATCGGCCAGGATCGAGTCGCCGATAATCGAGTCGGCATCGTCCGGGGTTTCGATCAAGGCGCGGATGAAATCCTTGGCGGCCAGCGCCACCGAGATCAGATCCTGGGTCGGCTTGATCTCGCCTTTGCGGACGCGCTCGAAAGCGGTCTCGAATTCATGGGTGAAGGTCGCGACCTTGTCGAAGCCGAACATCGCGCCCGACCCCTTGATGGTGTGCAGGGCGCGGAACGCCGCGTCGATCAGTTCGCGATCGTCGGGGTCTTGGCCGAGGTCGAGCAGCGCAGCTTCGAGGACCTCGAAAAGCTCGGCGGCTTCCTGGCGGAAAACTGCGGCCGGATCGAGGGAGGTCATGCGCGCACCAACCTGCTGACGACCGACACCAGCTGCTCCGGCTTGAACGGCTTGGTGATCCAGCCGGTGGCGCCGCAGCTCTTGGCTTCCTGCTTGACCGACTCGTTGGATTCGGTGGTCAGGAACACAATCGGAAGGCCGACCAGCGTCGGCACCTTGCGCAGCGCCTTGATCAGCTCGAGGCCGTTCATCACCGGCATGTTGAGGTCGGTGATGACGAGGTCCACCTTGGTCGACTGCGCCTTGGTGAGCCCCTGCGCGCCGTCACCGGCTTCGAGAATGCTGTGGCCCGCCGGCTCCAGCGTCACCTTGATCATCTGACGAATGCTCGGAGAGTCGTCGACAGTGAGGATCGTGGCCATTACGAGCCACCTTTCTTCTGCGGGAAATGCTCATCGATCATCGCGTCGCTTGAAAACCCGGCGCGGCGGATGGTGTTACGAAGCGGCTGAGACAGGTCGGTCAGGACGACCGGCCGGCCCTGCGCCTCACCGGTCTTGGCGGTCGACAGCAGAAGCTGGACCGAGGTGACGTCGGCCTTGTCGACGCTCGAGCAGTCGATCTCCAACCGGCCCTGCCGGCTGAAGGCTTCACGAACCGCCTCGTAGATTCCCCGGATCGAACTAATGCTGAAATCGGAAGGAAGCCGCAGCGAATTCTTCGCTCCGGTAGGATCGTGCGTCATTGCCAGCCCCAGTCAAGCAGCGCCTCACGCGGGGACAATTGGTGATGCAATCGCCGCGCTAACGCTTAGTGACCGGAAGTCTGCAGATAACAGATTAAGAAAATATACGTAGGCTGTTTCAACTTATGGGACGCGAATAGCGCTGATAATTACTTTTGGATGCGAGCGGCCGCTCCTGCCTCGCTAAATGACCAAATTGCACATCCAATCCCGCGAGTAACACGGGCAGATACACGCTATCGGAAACTACGTAGATTACCGTATGCGAAAATGTCGCAGACATGTCGCGGCCACCGCTAAAGTACTCATCTCCCTCGTAACGCGGATAAGAGCCTGTACTACTACGAGGGGGGGGCGACTCGGACCAGGTCTGCCAAACCAAGTGCCGTTGCGATGCCCCAGCAATGCAGAAGCGAGCCCGGCTGCAGCGCCGAGGCGAGCACGAAGGCCGAGATGTCCCTCGATGGCGCCGGCCGGCTGCCGATTGCCGAGCAAGACGACGTTTATTCGTCGCTCCGGGGGGGCCAATAGGCGAAGGTTCGTCCGGAGACCGGCAGAATGGAATTCCACCTTGAGCAAGGCGGCGCTCTGTAGCGCTCCCCAACGGGCTCGACCCGGACCTCGATTTTTGCTGAACGGTCATTGCGGACGCAACGGCTACCGGAACGCGACCACGGCGGGTAATCTCTCGGCACAAATCTGGATTGGCTAGGGTGCTGTCTGCGACTGAATCCACCGCTGGTCCCGTTTCGGAGCGATCCGGGCAGTGCACCGAAGGACGGGTAACGGTCTTGGGCGGAATTTGCCCCTTCCAGCTTTAGGTCAGCTAATTACTTTTCCGCTTTGCGTCCCTAGACCGGACCAAAATTTCCAGATGGGGCGCTCGTTTTGGAGCAAGATCGCCATCAATCGGAGGTCCGCTCCGGCAGAGCGGACGTCGTCCCGTCCATGATGCGGCGGTCTCGGTTCGTAAAGCCCCACACCGAACGGTACGGTGTCTCAGCGATCGCAGGCAACTTAGAGCCCTGCTCGCTGCTGTTCATGTCTCTAACCGGCTAGAACAGCCTTGAACGACCGCTTCCGAGCTGAAGCGGTCTTCAGCCGTGTTTCGCACGAACGCGGCGCGGCCAAATCGGGCTGAAGCGGTCTTCCGCGATATTTCGCACGAAGGCAATTCGGCGAAATTGCCGAACGCGGCGCGCAAGGCCTGGTTGGGCGTCGGCGAACTGGTCCGGCGGCTCGACGCGATCCTCGCGGTGCGCAAAGACCCAGCGCAGCCGGTACAGTGGAGTGTCGAGCCAATGCGCTCTCCGTGGTCGGAGCACCATCAGGCGACCACCCGTCAGCCGGGGCGCGCCGTCGAGGCCCAGCAGTTGGCAGGGCCGCCGACAGACCCGCTCTACGAAATCCGCGAGAAGCTACGGATCGAATACATCGCACGCATCGCGGCGATCGCACGCTTCGGGACGTCGCTGCATACCGTGATGGCCGTGAATCGGCTTCTCTGCCGCGTGCGAATTCGGCGCCCCGAATTCAGTCACCGCCGAGGTAGGCGGCGACGATCTGCGGCGAGTTCAGCAGGTCGGCGGCGGCACCTTCCCCGCTGATCCGGCCGGATTCGAGCACATAGCCGTAGCTCGCGATCGACAGCGCCTTGCGGGCGTTCTGTTCGACCAGCAGTATCGTGGTCCCGAGATTGTTGATCTCGCGGATGGTGCGGAAGATGTCGCTGACGATCTGCGGCGCGAGCCCCATCGACGCTTGGTCCAGTAGCAGCAGCTTCGGCCGGGCCATTAGCGCACGGCCGATTGCCAACATCTGCTGCTCGCCGCCGGACATCTGGCCGGCGAATTGCCTGCGCCGTTCGCGCAGCCGGCTGAAGCGCTGGTACACTCTTTCCAGGTCGGCGCCGATCTGATCGTCGCTGCGAGTGTAGGCGCCGATCAGCAGATTGTCCTCGACGCTCATGTTCGACACCACCCGGCGCCCTTCCGGCACGAGGCTGACGCCGCGTTGGACCAGCTTTTCGGCGGCGACGCGGCGGATCGGCTCGCCTTCGAACAGAATGTCGCCAGACGACGGTGCGATCAGGCCGGCGATGGTCGACAGCGTGGTGGTCTTGCCAGCGCCATTGGCCCCAATCAGGCAGACGCAGGCGCCGGTCGGCACCGTCAGCGAAATGCCTTCGAGCACGTCGACCGGCCCGTAGCCGGCGCAAAGTTGGCGGAGTTCAAGCATCGTCGTCGCGCCCGAGATAGGCCTCGATCACGGCCGGGCTGGCGCGCACCTCAGCGGGCGTACCTTCCGCGATCTCGCGCCCGAAATTGAGACAGACGATGTGATCGCTGACCTTCGACACCAGGTCGATATCGTGCTCGATCAGCAGGACGGTGACGCCGGAGCTGCGGATCTGCAGTATCAGATCGCCGAGCTGGCGCTTTTCGGCGTGGTTCATGCCCGCGGCCGGCTCGTCCAGCAGCAGCAGCAGCGGCTGCGTCGCCAACGCACGCGCGATCTCGACGCGGCGGCGATCACCATAGGACAGGTCGCCGGCCGGCACGTTGGCGAGATGGGCGATGTTGAGTTCGTCAAGGAGTGCGCGGCAACGCCTCTCCGCCGCACGCTCCTCCCTCACCACACCCGGCAGCCGCGCCAGCACCGCCAGAATGTTCTTGCGGTGGCCGAGATGGGTGCCGAGCATAACGTTGGCGAGCACCGACTGATCCGGCAGCAGCCGGATGTTCTGGAACGTCCGCGCCACGCCGCGCGCCGCCACTTCGTGCGGCGAACAGCCCGACAGCGTCTCGCCGTCGAGCGCGATGCGGCCTGCGTCGATGGTGTACAGGCCGGTGATCATGTTCATCGTGGTGGTCTTGCCCGAGCCGTTCGGCCCGATCAGTCCGGTGACGCCGCCGGCCTCGGCGGTGAAAGAGATGCTGTCGACTGCGACGATGCCCTGAAATCGCTTAGCGATCTGCCAGACTTCGAGTTTGGCGCCACTCATGATTGCGCCTGCTTGGTGGCCGGCGCCAGCTTCGCGCCGCCCGGCGTCTGCGGCCTGCGCCGGCGCAGCTTGAACACCGACATCGCCCCGCCCGGCAGATACAGCACGATGGCCACCACCAGTGCGCCCATCAGGATTTCGCGCAGTTGATTGGAGAACCGCAGTGCCTCCGGCAGCAGCGTCGTGAAGATGGCGCCGACGATTGGCCCGGCCAGCGAATTGACGCCGCCGAGGATCGGATAGATCAGCGCGTCGACGCTGCGCAGCAGCCCGAAATCACCTGGGCCCACAAAGAAATTGAGATGCGCCGCCAGCGCGCCCGCGGCGCCGCAGACGAAGCCGCTGGCGACGAACAACGATAGCCGGTGCGCAAACACGTTGACGCCCATCGACTGCGCGACGACGTCATCCTGCTTGATCGCCGCAATCGCCCGGCCGAAATACGAGCGTCGCAGCGTGAACACCACATAGACCATGACCACGACGGCGAGCGCCAGATGCCAGGTCTCGGTGTAGCGCGGAATGTTGACGATGCCGATCGCACCGCCGGTGACGCTGTCCCAGTTCAGCGCGATCACCCGGATCACTTCGGTGAAGGCGAACGTCGCCAGCATGAAGTAATCGCCGCGCAACCGCAGCACCGGCGCGCCGATCAGCGCCGCACCGGCAGCCGCTAGCAAGGCGCCGGCCAGCACCGCCGGTGCGAACGGCCAGCCCAGCTCCATCGTGCAGTACACGCTGCAATAGGCGCCGAGCGCCATGAAGCCGCCGGTCGCCAGCGAGAACATGTTGGCGCTCAGCGCCAGGAACAGCCCATAGGCGATCAGCGAATTGAGCAGGCAGAGATCGATGATGTTCGAATAGCTGGCGAAGAACTGCGAGAACCCAGCACTCATGCCCGGCGCTCTTCGAAAGAGGAGAACAATCCGTTGGGCTTGACCAGCAGGATGACGAAGATCAGGCCGAAACCGATGGCGTCGCGGAAGGACGACGACACATAGGCGACGCTGAACACCTCGATCAGCCCGAGCAGAAAGCCGCCGGCGACGGCGCCCGGCACGTTGCCGAGGCCGCCGAGGATGATGACGGTCAGTCCCTTGACCAGCATCTGCTCGCCCATGAACGGCGACACGACGTTGAACAGATTGCCGAGCAGCATGCCCGAGGCGCCCGCCAGCGCCCCGGCAAGAAAGAACGTGATCAGGATGGTGCGGCCGACCGGGACGCCGACGATGCGGGCGACGTCTTCGCTGAACGCCACGGTGCGGATGGCCCGACCGACCGAGGAGCGTTGCAGCAGAAAGGCCAGCGCCGCCATCAACAGCAGCGACACCACCAGAATGACGACCTGCAGAAACTGCACGCGGACGCCGCCGAACTCCCACGATATCTGCAGCAACGGACTCGCCGGATAGCGTTGCACCTGAGTGCCGAACGCTTCCTGGGCAACGCCGACCAGCATCCGCGCCAGCGCCAGGCTGGCGACCAGCCCCATCCAGCGATGCCCGCCCCGCGCCCGCAGCGTCCGGAAGATGACGAGCTCGCTCAGCACGCCGAGCAGCCCGCCACCGAGCAGCGCCACCACCAGCGCCAACGGCGCCGGCAGCCCGAGCTGCGCCGCTTCCAGCCCGAAGTAAGCGCCGCCCATGAAGAAGGCGCCCTGCGCCATGTTGACGATGTTGAGCACGCCGAAGATCAGCGTGCACCCCATCGCGAACACCGCGTAGGTGGAGCCGAGCGAGATGCCGTTGACGAGTTGCTGCAGGAAGGTGGACATCTGGCCTGCGTATCAGTCGGTGGCCAGAGTGAACTTGCCGTCCTTCATCACCAGCACCTTGGGCTGGATCACAGGCTCACGGTGCTCGTCGAACGAGAACTTGCCGTTGTTAGCCTCGAGATCCTTGGTGGCCGCAATCGCGTCGCGGAACTTCTTGAGGTCGGACACGCCGCCCGCGCGCTTGACCGCATCGGCGACCACATACACCGAGGTGTAGGCCTGCGCCGCGAACGTGTCGGGGTCGGAATTGTACTTCTTGCGATAGCCGTCGAGGAACGCCTTGTTGGTCGGGCTGTCGTAATTGATGAACCAGCCGGCGCCGACGACGAAACCATTCGCCGCCGCGCCCGCGAGTTCGGCGAGCTTGTTGGAAATCGCCGCGTTGGCGCCCATGATCACCGTGGACGGCGGGATGCCGAGCTGACGCGCCTGGCGGACGATGTTGGCGGTCTCTTCGGCGAGGCCGCCGATCACCAGGATGTCCGGATTGGCCGCCTTGATCTTGGTGAGCTGCGCCGAATAATCGACGTCGCCCTTCTGGAAGGTCTCGGTCGAGACGATCTTGATGCCTTCGGATTCCAGTGCCTTCTTATGCACCGCATAGGCCGACTTCATGAGCACGTCGTCGATGCCGTAGATCTGCGCCGCGGTCTTCGGCGCGAACTTTTTCTTGACGTAGGCCAGCACGCCAGGAAACACCATCGCCTCCGGCGGGCTGGTGCGGAAGATGTAATCGCCGATCTCCGGTACGCCCGGCGCGGTGTTCGAGCTGGCGATCACCGGCACGCCGGCCTTCTGGGCGATCGGATCGGCCGCGAAGGCCGAGGTCGTCAGCGTCGGGCCGAGGATGACCGCGACCTTCTCCTGATTGATCAGACGCTGAAACACGTTGACCGTCTGGCCGCGATCGCCGCCGTCGTCCTGATGGATGCCGATCAGCTTGTAGTCGCCGAGCTTGCCGGAGGCGTTGATCTCGTCGATCGCGAGTTCGGCGCCGTTCTTCTGCATCACGCCGTAGAGCGCCGCCGATCCGCCGGACGTGGCCTGCACGATGCCGATCTTGACCGGAGTCTCGGCCTTCGCCAGTCCGGCGAAACCGATCGCCCCGGCCGCGGAAAGTAGCAATGCAAGCGTCGTCCTCTTCATCGATACACCCCTTCGCGTCATGCCCCGCGCCGATCATGAAGCGCGTTCGATTGGCAGTGAAACTACATAGTTTCGATCCGATCGCGAGAGCAAAGATGAGACATTCTTTGCTTACTTATTGAACTGTTCTTCTACAAATGACGCATCGTCGACCAGATAGTTCGCTCTTCACGCACGGATTGAAAGATCGTCGAGAAACAACACCAAATTCTCGACGACATAATCGACATGGCTTGGCCGCATCGCGCCGTCCGCCGCAGCGGCGCGCTGATTCGGATCAACCACCAGGATGGTTTTCATGCCGAGTTCATGCGGCACGAGGAGGTTACCAGGTCTGTCCTCGAACATCGCCGCTGTTGCGGGCGCGACGCCGTGACCGGCGAACAACAGCTCGAATGCGCTGAGATGCGGCTTGCCGACGAAGCCGCTGTTTTCGATGCTGACGACGAGGTCGAACTCTTGCGACAGCCCCATCGCCGCCAGCGCGGCTTCGGCGTGGCCGCGCGATGCGTTGGTGAAGACCACGCGCCGGCCGGGCAGTTTGCCGATCGCGGCAATCAGCCGCGGATTCGGCACGAGCATCGACAGATCGATGTCGTGAACGAAGTCGAGAAACTCGGCCGGTACCACGCCGTGCAGTTCGACCATGCCCTGCAGCGTCGAACCGAACCGCTCGTAGTAATCAAGGTGGATCGCCTCGGCGGCCTCATGCTCGAGCCCCATATGCCGGGCGACAAACGCAACGACTCGGCGGCGGAGCTGTTCGTGGACGCCGACCGAGCGCGGGTAGAGAGTGTCGTCGAGATCGAAGATCCAGGTGTCGACATGCGCGAAAGCTTCGCGCAGGCCGCTCCCAGTCTCGACTTCCCTCGCTCGTACCTGGACGCTCATCTCGGGTCCGCCGATCCGCCGGCCTTGCGCCGGCGCCTCTGTCAGCTCACAGCTTCTTTCATCCGCTTGATGGTGCGATGCGCGCTCGGCTTGATGTCCTTGACGTCGAGGCTGATGTCGAGCGCACGGATCGAATGCGTCAGATCGCCGACCGAGATGATATCGACGCCGGTCTCGGCGATCGGCACGATGGTCTGCTCGTTGATGCCGCCCGAAGCTTCGGTCATGGCGCGGCCGTTCACCAGCTTGAGGCCCTCGCGCATTTCGTCGAGGTCCATGTTGTCGAACATGATGATCTCGACGCCGCAGGCCAGCGCCTCTTCGACCATCTCGAGCGTCTCGCACTCGACTTCGATCTTGAAAGTGTGCTGGGCGGTGGCGCGCAACGTCTCGATCGCATTGGTGATCGAGCCGGCGATCTTGATGTGGTTGTCCTTGACCAGGATGCAGTTGGCGAGGCTGAAGATGTGGTTGTGGGCGCCGCCGACGCGGACCGCGTACTTCATGATCATGCGCAGTCCCGGCCAGCCCTTGCGAGTGTCGGTGAGGCGCACCTTGGTGTGCTTGACCAGATCGACATAACGCCGCGTCTTGGTGGCGATGCCGGACATCTGCTGCAGCCAGTCGAGCGAGTTACGCTCGATGATGAAGAAGGTCGAGGCGCGCGCCTGGACGCGCAGCAGCACCGTGCCGGGCCCCACGACGTCGCCGTCCTGCACGACGTACTCGACCTTGGCATCCGGATCGATCTGCTTGATGGTTTCGTCGGCGAGCAGCAGGCCGCAGACGATGCCGTGGCCCTTGGCGTAGATCTGGGCGGTCTGCACCGGATCGTCGCCGACCAGGAAGCCACCGGTGGTGTCGCCCGGTCCGAGCTCTTCGCGCAGCGCCTGCTCGACCAGCGGGCGGATCATGAAGCGGTTCAGTCTCATCGGATCGGTCCTTTGACTACGAAGAGTTCGACTACGAAGACAGCTTGTTGGTGAAAGCCTTGCCGGCCTTCATGACGAGATGCAGGCGGGCGCGATCTTCCATCACGCGGATGTCGGCGAGCGGATCGCCGTCGATCACCAGCACGTCGGCGACCTTGCCGGGCGCCAGCGCACCGAGCTCCGGCCGCTCGATGCATGCGGCGGCCTTGCTGGTCGAGGCGACGATCACGTCCATCGGCGACATGCCGAGCCAGTCGACCATGAATTTCAGCTCGGTCATGTTCTCGCCGACCAGGAGACGATGCGACTGATCGGTGCCCATCGCGACCTTGACACCGCGGCGCACCGCTTCTTTCCAGATCGGGATCTGGTCCTGCATCCGGTCGTAGATCTCTTTATCCTTGACGTCTTCCTGGCCCATCTGGTGGCCGGCCCACGACTTGTCCTCGGTGCGCTTCTTCACCGACAGCGGCACCAGCGCCAGCGTCGGTATCCACCAGGTGTCGCGCTTGATCATCTCGTCGGCGCATTCCTCGTCGAGGAACCAGCCGTGCTCGAGCGTGTGGATGTTGGCCTTCACCGCATTGCGGATGCCATCGATACCTTCGGCATGGACAGCGACGCGGCGACGCTTGGCGGCGGCTTCGTCGACGGCGGTCTGGATTTCCTCGATGGTGAACTGCGGTTCGTCCCAACTGTCGGTGACCGACGTGATCCCGCCGGTGGCGCAGATCTTGATGAAGTCGGCGCCGCGCATCAGCAGCTCGCGCACCAGGCGGCGGATGTCATCGACGCCGTCGGCGACAGTGTCGGGTAGCCAGGCGCGCTTCTTGATGCGCATGTCGGCCGGCACCCAATAGTCGCCGTGGCCGCCGGTCTGCGAGATCATGCCGAGCGAGATCAGCAGCCGCGGGCCGTCGATCAGCCCCTCTTCGATCGCAGCGCGGAAGCCAGCGTCGGCGCCGCCCATGTCGCGCGCGGTAGTGATGCCGCAGGCCAGCGTCTCGCGAAAGATGTCGATCGAGCGCAGGACATTGTAGGTCGGCGTGTTGAGCAGATGCTGCCGCATGTCGCGGGCGCGATACGTGCCATGGACGTGGCAGTCAATGAAGCCCGGCAGGATAGTACGTCCCGACGCGTCAAGGCGCTGCGCGTTGGAAGGAATTGCTAATTTATCGCTGGGTCCCGAAGCGATTATTCTCCCGTTTTCGATTACCACGGCGCCGGACTTGATCGGATCGCCGCCCAGTCCATCGATCAGAGTGCCGCCGACAATCGCAGAGAGCATACGGAAGACGTCCTTTCATTCAACGCGAAGGCTAACAGGGCCCAAACCCGGGCGAAGTACCAAGTGCCGTTCAATCCATGGGTCCACTGCCCTGGACCCGTGCGACAGTTTGCCCTGTCACGACAGGTCCACCGTCACCGTCTTGGTTTCGGTGTAGAAAGCGAGCGCGCTCATGCCGAGTTCACGGCCGACGCCGGAGCGCTTGTAGCCGCCGAACGGCGCGAACACGCTGGTCGAGCTCGCGCTCGGCAGGCCGTTGATGGCGATCATGCCGGTACGGACCGCCTTGGCGACGCGCAGCGCCTGGCCGATATCGCGCGACCACACCGATCCGTTCAGGCCGTAGGCCGAAGCATTTGCCATGCCAATGGCCTGCTGTTCCGTATCGAACGGCGTGATGCTGCAAACCGGGCCGAACACTTCGTCACTGTAGAGTGCCAGATCGGGAGTCACGTCAGCGAAGATCGTCGGCTCGTAGAAATTGCCGTCCGGCAGATCGCTCGGGCGATGGCCGCCGGCGACCAGCCTGGCACCATCGTGTTCGGCGCGGCGCACGTTCTGGTCGACACGCTCCCAATGCGATGCGGAGATCAGCGGGCCAAGTGTCGTCTTGTCGTCGAGGGGCGAGCCGGCCTTCAGCGTCTTGATTTGCGCCACCAGCGCTTCGGTGAAAGCCGGCACGGCAGAGCGCTGCACCAGCAGGCGCGAGCGCGCGGAGCAGGATTGGCCGGCATTGCCGAACGCTGCGCCGAGCGCGCTCTTGGCGGCTTTCTCGATGTCGGCGTCGGCGAATACGATGCAGGCGTTCTTGCCGCCCAGTTCCAGCGCGACGCTTTTGATCGTCCCGGCTGCGGCCCGCATCACCGCTGTCCCGACCGTCGTCGAGCCGGTGAAGGAAATGCCGTCGATCGCTGGATGCTCGGCGAGCAGTTGCCCGATCTCGGCCCCGCCAGGCAGGATATTCACGACACCGGGCGGAACGCCGCAGGCCTCGATTACTTCTGCCAGCAGCAGGGTCGACAGCGGCGTCAGCGGCGAAGGCTTGAGGACACAACTGCAGCCGGCGGCCAGCGCCGGCGCCAGTTTCCAGGCCGCGGCCAGCAGCGGGAAATTCCACGGCGTGATCTGGGCGACGACGCCGAGCGGTTCGCGCAGGGTGAAATTCAGCAAGTTTTCGGCGACCGGGATGGTATCGCCGAAGAACTTGTCCATCGCGCCGGCATAATAGGTGAACACCCGCGCCGCGCCGGCGACTTCACGCCGCGCACCCGAGATCGGCTTGCCGCCGTTGATGCTCTCCAGCAGCGCGAAATGTTCGGTGCGGGCCGTGATCGCGTCCGCGATCCGCCGCAGAATCTGCCCGCGCTCGAACACCGGCATCCGCGGCCAGTCGCCCGCATCGAACGCCTGCCGCGCAGCCACGATCGCCTGCTCGGCCTGCGCCGCGCTGGCGCCGGCGACGTTGGCAATCACTTCGTTCGTCGCCGGATCGACGATCGCCTCGGCCTCGCCAGCCGCAGGCTGAAAACGGCCGGCGACAAACGGTGTCGTGGCGACGGGCGGAAGCGCGGGCCGCATGCTCAGGCCGGCGCCTTGATGGCCTGCATCTGCTCGTACATCTTGGCCGCCGCATCACCCGGCGCTTTGGCGCCAGTGATCAGACGGCCCACGATGGCGAAACGCCGCGGGCACGCGGCCGCGGCCGCAAACGACGTCTCGATGCTGCCGCCGAGCGCGCCGAAGCCGGTGAGCAGCACCACCGGCTGCTTCACGTTGCCGGCGATCCAATTCGACCACCGCTTGATCTTGGCGACGTCGTGCGCCGGCAGCACGAAGTGATCGGCCTCGTTACCGACCGCGCGCGCCAGGATGCGATCGAGCGCGTCGTCGAGCATGTAACCGCCGCCCGAAACGCCGTAATCCGGCACGGGGATTTCGCCGCCTACCACCGGCACGATGCCGGCCTTGATCGCCTCGCCGACGAAGCCATCGACCGCGGTCGGGCCAGCGACCGGAAACAGAATCAAGCCGTCGACATCGGCTTCCTTGCATAGAGCCGTATACTTTTTCGCCATGTCGGGCATGTCGGGGCCGGCCTTCTGGTGATCGTACAGCACCGGCAGATTGGTGAGATCGCGCAGCCGCTTCATCGATTCCTTGAGGCCGAAGCGCATCACCGAGGTGAGGCCGAGCTTGTAGCCGGCGACGCCTTCGCGCTTCGTCGTCTCACGCACCACCATCTCGAGCTGTTCGTGAGAATCGATGTCGAGCGCGGGCACGATGCCCATCTCACCCTTCAGCATGTCGATCTGTGCTCCTTGCCGGTGATCTTACGCCGAGACGCTAGGCTGCAGGCCGTGTTGTCCCAAGGTCCGCAGCTTGAAGCATTTGTGGTACCAGCGCCAACTGGCTCCATCAGTTGCGGAACGGCTGGCGCTGAGAGCGGGCGGGGAATGCACATAGGTTGGCGGCGAGCGGAGACAATGCGCGCCCATGCTGATCCTTGCCTGCAACGCCAACCGGACCCTGGCAGACCGGATCTGCGGCCATCTCGGAATGCCGGCCGTCAAGGCTGATATCAGGCGCTTCGCCGACGCCGAGATCTATGTCGAAATTCTTGAAAACGTCCGCGGCGCCGACGTTTTCGTGGTGCAGCCCACGGCAGCGCCGACCAACGATCACCTAATGGAGCTGCTCATCAGCATCGACGCGCTGCGCCGCGGCTCGGCGCGCCGCATCACCGCGGTGATCCCATATTTCGGCTATGCGCGGCAGGACCGCAAGACCGGGCCGCGCACGCCGATCTCGGCCAAGCTGGTTGCCAATCTGCTCACCGTCGCCGGCGCTAACCGCATCCTGACGCTGGACCTGCACGCCGGACAGATCCAGGGCTTCTTCGACATCCCGACCGACAATCTGTTCGCCGCGCCGCTGTTCGCCCGCGACATCGCCGGCCGCTTCCCGCCGGGTAATACGGTGGTGGTGTCGCCCGACATCGGCGGTGTGGTTCGCGCCCGGCTGCTGGCGCAGCGCATCGGCGCACCGCTGGCGATCATCGACAAGCGCCGGCCGAAAGCGGGCGTCTCCGAAGTGATGAACGTCATCGGCGATGTCGAAGGCCGCGCCTGCATCCTGATCGACGACATCGTCGATTCCGGCGGCACGCTGTGCAACGCGGCCGACGCGCTGCTCGGCTGCGGCGCCACCGAAGTCTGCGCCTACGCATCGCACGGCGTTTTGTCCGGTACAGCGCGCGACCGCATCGAGACGTCGCGGCTGTCGTCGCTGACGGTGACCGACAGCATCGCGGAAGACAACGGGCATCATACCAAGATGCGACTGGTGTCGGTCGCGCCGCTGATCGGTGAGGCGATCCGGCGGATCAGTGATGAGCAATCGGTGTCGTCGCTGTTCGCCTGACCGCCACAGCCAGCCGGTCCAGCGCATCGGCGAGAATCTGCTCCTCGACATCGCGGCCGATCAGCACGATGCGATTGCGCTGCTCAGCTACAGGCCAGCAAGCGAGATCGACCGGACGATGCAGCAGGCCCTGCACAGCGTGCAGCACGGTCGGTCCCTTGGCGCCGGCGATATCGAGCATCGCCTTCATCCGCAGCAGCATCGGCCCGAGTAGTCCGAGAGTGTGATCGAGCCAGTCGTCGAGCACATCAGGATCGATGAGGCCGTCGAACGCCAGCGACGCTGTGGCGATCGGCAGCGCTTCGCCGGCACAAACAGGCGGGCGTGGCCGCATCGCGCGTGGCAGGTCGAGCGCATCGGGCCAGACTTGGGCAGGCGTGGCATCAACAGTGCGCACGATGCTCTGTTGCGCCTGCGGGTTGATGGAGGTGAGTTCCTGCTGGACCGAAGCAAGTTGCTCGGCGTCAACGAGATCGGTCTTCGAGATCAGCAGCCGATCAGCGAGCGCGACCTGCATCCGCGCCTCGACATGCTGCTCGACCGTGTCGAGAAACGCACGGGCATCGACCACCGTGACGACGCCGGCCAGTGCGATGCGGTGATTGAAGAAGCCGTCCGGAATCAGTTGCTCGAGCACGGCTGCCGGATCGGACAGACCGCTGGTCTCCACCACCATGCGCCTGAATGGCGGCAGGCTGCCGTTGCGGCTGCGCCGCAGCAGGCTTTCCAGCACAGGCGCCAGGCTGCCCTTGGCGCGGCAACAGATGCAGCCGCCGTCGAGCAGCGTCACCGTGTCAGCGCCCTGCTCGACCAGCAGATGATCGAGCCCGACATCGCCGGCCTCATTGATCACCACCGCGGTGTCGCGGAAGACCTCACTCGCCAGCAGCGCGTTGAGCAGCGTCGTCTTTCCCGAACCGAGAAAGCCCGTCAGCAGAATCAACGGAATGCGGCTCATGCCTCGATTTGCTTGGTGAGCAGCCGGATCGCGGCGGCGACGGCGCACAGCCGGACATTGTCGCGGCTGCCCGGGAAGACGTGACGCTCGGCCATCAGCGGCGCGTCCTTGCGGGCGGCTGCGATGTAGATGGTGCCGACCGGATTCTTGGCATTGCCGCCGCCGGGCCCGGCGTAGCCGGTGATCGCGACGGTGACGGCGGCGCCGGAGTTGTCCAGCAGCCCCTCGGCGAGTCCCTTGGTGACTTCGGCGCTGACCGCGCCGTGTTGCTTCGACACCTCCTCGGCGACACCGAGGCCGGTCGCCTTGGCACTGTCGTGATACAACACGTAGCCGCGATCGAAGATCTGCGACGCACCGGAGACCGAGGTGAGACACGAACTGACGAGCCCGGCCGTCACCGTCTCCGCGGCGGCGAGACGAATGCCCTTGCGTTTGGCGGCTTCGAGTGCGGCGGCGGCTGCATCGAGCAGCGCCTTTGGAAAAATCGTCTCGCTATCGCTCAGGAACTGATCGTTTGTTTGCATCACCAATCTCGTCCGTAGTCGCGTCTTTCCCGACGATGCTTGCCGAGCCGAGCGGAAGTCAACGCTTGGACCGCCGTGGTTCCAGAAGGTTGTTACGAACTGGCCCTCCGGCCGGCAGGGCAGACTTGCTGAAATAGGCCAAATCGTCTTTGCTGGGCGGGCGCTATAGATGAGGCCGCAAGTGCTGATCACGCTCGACCGCAATGGTGCGGAGAGTCTTCAGGAACAGATCTATCAGCGGATCCGCGAGCAGATCGTGACCGGAACGCTGCGCGCCGGCGCGTCGGTGCCGTCGTCGCGGCTGCTCGCGACGCAGCTCAAAGTGTCGCGCAATTCGGTGATCTTCGGCTACGAGCGGCTGATCAACGAAGGCTATCTGATCGCCCGTCCGATGGTCGGCACCTTTGTGGCCGATGTGCTGCCGGATCGCGATGTCGGCGCCGAGCCGATCGTCGCGCCCGAGGCCGAGGCCGCCGATCCACGCCCGGCGCCGATCTTCACCGGCCGGCCGCACGCCATCCTCAACAACTCCAACATCCCGATCGATTTCTGGACCCAGCGCACCGACCCACGCGCGTTCCCGCTGAAGACCTGGCGCCGGCTGGTGATGCAGTCGCTTGCCGCGGCCGGGCATAATCTCACCGAGTACGGCGACCCGTGCGGGCTGATGCCGTTGCGCGTCGAGATCGCCGAACATGTCGGCGCCGCGCGCGGCCTGCGCGTGCGCCCCGAGCAGGTGGTGATCGTCGCCGGCGCGCAGCTCGCGCTCAATCTCTTGCTGCGCCTGCTCGCCTCGACCGGAGACGAGATTGCGGTCGAGAACCCCTGCAACCAGGGCGCTGCGTATCTGTTCGAAAGCCACCATATGCGGCTGCTTCCGATCGCGGTCGATCGCGCGGGGATCGACGCGACCAGGCTCGCAGCCTCGAATGCCCGGCTGGCGTATCTGACTCCGTCGCATCAATTTCCGATGGGCGCAACGCTTTCGCTGGAGCGCCGCAAGACGATCGCCCGCTGGGCGCAGCGCACCGGCGCGCATATCGTCGAGGACGATTACGACAACGAGTTCCGCTACGACGGCTCGCCGCTGCCGGCGATCGCCGCGATGGCGCCGGATCACGTCATCTATCTCGGCACGTTCTCCAAGTCGCTCGGCGCCGGGCTGCGCACCGGCTACGCGATCTTTCCGGAACACCTCGTCGATGCCGCCGCCACCGCCAAGGCGTTGCTCGACAACGGCCAGGTCTGGCTCGAACAAGCGGCGCTCGCCCGCTTCATGCAGGGCGGCGGTTTCGGCCGCCATCTGCGGCGCTGCCAACAGCACTACTACACGCGGCGCAATGCGCTGATTGCCCGGTTACGCGAACGCTTCGGCGACGTCGAGCTGATGGGCGCCGACGCCGGCACCCATGTCGCCTGGAAGCTGCCGCCCTCGCTGGCGCCCGCCCATAACGTCAAGGCGATCGCCCGCACCCGGAACATTGCGGTCTACACCGTGCAGTCCGGCGGCGGCCACGAATACGACGGCGATGCCTTTGAGTCGGACTGGCTGCTGCTAGGCTACGCGTCGCTGTCCGAGGAGCAGATCCGCGCCGGCATCGACCGGCTCGCCGAAGTGCTGGCCCTCAACGATCCGATCAGCCGCAACCGAACGACGCTTGCGCCGATGGAGCAACGGGCGACCTCGCTGCCCCCCTCCTAATCGCCCGATCAGGGCCCAGAGCGCCGCCCAGACCACAGGGCCAAGCTCGCGGACAGGGGGCGTCGCAGTTTTCGCCGCATAGCGGAGCCCTCGAGCCAGTTATGTACGACCCGGACAGGCTCCACGTTTCGATTTAGGCGCTACAAAGGTCCTCGTTCTGCGTTTCCAAATTCGATAACTGCGTTGGTCGTCTAGACGGACGCCGCGCTCGGCGATGGGCAGGATCTGCGCGAGGCGCCGACGCCGATCAGCGGCGGCATGCGCTAGGCGCTGCCGAAGGGGAAGGCGCAGCAAGCTTCGCTGCGCTGGCGCACCCGGGTTCGGCGCGGATCGGTCGACCGGCACCGCCGCCATGGAGTGATGATGGCTGCAGTGCGCCGGCTTGAAGCCGTTCCTCAAGGCCTGAGCACGAGGACGCCGCGGACCGTTGCGTCCGCCGCATCACTCGCGGAAGTGCGCGCGGTGCGAGGTCGAGCGACACTCGCGGAGCAAGTGCACCGCGACACAGCTTTACGGATCATTCCAGTAAGCTACTTTGAGCCCTAACCTCAACCTTTTCATTAGTTCAGCTGAGGGTACTACATGAAGGGCCAGCGTGGTTTCCCCTGTTTGAGGTCTGCTCATGGCCCTTAAAGGACATTCCGGAGATCATATGAGAGGTCCGCTGCTGACCCAAAGCGGGCATTGCGACCGAGTAACCGGCGGCCACATTCAGGAAATAACGGATATTGCGATGCCGGGCCATCGCGTCGCGAGCGGTAATCGCCGAGGCGCCGTCCCCTGCGTTGGTGCATCTGAAAGTCGAATTCAACGCGACGCCAATCAAGCGAGAGTAGATAGCTCAAGCGGTCATGAAATAGCTCCGAACTCCGACGGCGCTGCCGCGATCATCAAGCGAAGCTCACTCACCGCCACTGCTTCTCCTCGTTGACCCACTGCGAACCCGGCAACGCACCGGCCTTGATGAAAGCGTCGACAACGTTCGACAATATTCGTGAAACGTTATTGTCAAAGCCATTGATCGGCAGCGACTGACCGAATGCGACCGATCCGGCAGAGAACACGGCGCCGTTGTTGGGCGCCGTGAAGTAGGCCATGTCGGCGCGGATGCGGTAGTCGTAGGATCCTGACATGCCTTCGAACGCGTAGTGGACCACTTCGGGGTTGAGCAGATAATTGTCGATGTGGCCGCCTGACGAGGCGATCAGCTTGACGTGCGGCGGGGTGCCCAGGCTCGGATCGCAGCGATCGATGGCAATGCCGGCGGCGCCGTCGTAGGCGAGACCGGAATCGCCGATCACTTCGCCGCTGACTCCCTTGGTCAGCCAGGTCACCGTGCGATGATAGCTGTCCGGCATGCGTCGATAGAATTCGCTTTTGCCGTAGCCCTCCGAGATGAATCCGACGCCGACCATCTTCTGAGCGGGCCGCCCTTGGCCGCGCCAAGCGCCGCCCTTCTGGCCGTTGCTGACCATGTAGTATTCGCCCGGCCGTGCGTCCCAGGTCTTCCAGGCCGGCCCGTATTTGCGGCATTCTATCACCCAGGGCTCGTCGGGACGAAACGCGACGCTCCAATGATAGCCGTTGCCGCCCATGTAGATGTAGCGACCACCCGCTGCGATATAATCCTCGGTCGCATCGAGCATGCGCTCTGAATAATACTCCGGATGCGTGCCGGTCATAACGCAGGTGTAGGGCTGCAGGGCGTCTAGGCCGTCGCGTTCGAGATCCTCGTCGGTCAGCACGTCGTAATCGTAGCCGCGATGTTCCAGCCAGGCGATAATCGACAAATCGGCGGGAAATTGCCAAGCGACGTTGGGGCCGGCCGCGCGATGCTTTGGCCGCATGTTGAGGATCGGGCGGCGAGACGACGAGTAGCAGACGCCCTGCCGATCGCTCCAGTGGTCGCAGGCGGACAGGCCGAAATCGTCGCGGGTGCCGAATTCGAGGTCGCCCGCGGACAGCACCGGCGCCATGCCGGTGACCGACTGCGTCATCGGCGCCTCGAAGCTTTGGCGATCATTGGCGTAGGCGATGTAGCTGGCGGTCGGAAACAGGAACGCCAGCTTGCTGCCCGGCGCCTTTGGTCGCACGAAAAACGAGATGTAGTCTTCCGCTTCGCCATCTTCGCCACGCGCCCGCAGCCGCATCGCATAGGCGCCGCTGCGCAGATCGGCCGGCAACTTTACCGTCCGGGCGCTGTCCCAATTGCAGTCGGTCAGCGCCTCTGCGTGGAATTCGATGCCGCCATACTCCTGCGGCGCCAGCCTGAAGCAGTCGTTGCGGCCGCTCCAGTTCCACCCGGTTTGGCCACGAACCGGCCGGTTATGGCCGATCGCGTTCAACCCCGACGGCCCGCTGTCGATCACCACGTCGCCGATGCCGGCATCCGAATAGCCGTGCGACGTGTCCCAATAAGCGATCAGCTCATCGGACGGCGGCTGCCCGCCTTTCCGAATCGCGTCAAGCTCGTTGCGGCTCAGCACGCGGCCGATCAAGCCGGGCCGATCGATCTTGCCGCAATACAGCTCGGAAACGCGCGCGCCTCGCTTCGCCGTGCCGAGCGAAGCACCTGCGATGAGGAACGGCGTCTCGGTCCGATGCTTCGGCTGCGCCGGGATCGGCTTCGTCCCATGACTGCGATAGTCCAGCACGGCGACACGGCTGAGCAGGCTGTTGTAGCGATTGATGACCGCCTCTTGGTAGAGGATCGCCTGCCCGCTCTGCGCGTCGAGCGAAGCAGCGACCAAGTACCAGATATCCGGCAGCAGCGGAGTCTCCGCCACCGCTGACGTGACGTTCGCCCCGTCGCCGAGCGCGAACTCGAGCCGACCGTCCGCCGCGATGCCGAGGCTGTATCCCGACCGGCCCTCGATGTCCCAGCGCCCGAGCAAGGTCTGGCGTCCATCCGCCCTCGGCTTGGTCGGACAGATGAAGGCGAACAGCGTGAAGCTGCCACCCGGCGCCAGCTTCGCTTGTGGGTCGCTCACCTCCAGATAGGAGCCGAGCTGCGTCACCTGTTCGCGCACGGCCCAGACGCCGTTCGCCTCGCAGCCCACCTCCTGCTCGATGAAACCCGGGCCGGCGGGATGCTGATCGCCGTGGATCAATCGCACCAGCTGGGCGGTGGCTTTGGTCGTGTTCTCGGCGTGGACGAAGAAGTCGAGGGTTTCGCCGGGCTTCACCGACAGCCGGTCCGTGTAGCCGAACAGCTTGGGCATCGTCATTCACCAACTCCCATTCGGCTCAGGTCAACAGGGTCTGCACGTTACGCAGAAAGATCGCGTGCTCGGCTTCGGCCTGCGACCGATAGATCGTCTCGTCCGACGGCGCGGGCGGCACGCCGCGCTCCCCCGACAGCTGCACCAGCCGATAAGCCTCGAAGGGCTTCACCACCATGATAGCGTAGCGGCCGGCGAGCGGCCGTCGCCGAAAATACGCCAGCAACCGCTCGAGCGGCTCGCTGTGCTGACCGATCGGCGAGCGCCTGTGTTCCTCGATCACGTGTGGTGACACCAGTGTTTTGAGGAACGCGCGTTGCTTGGTTTCGTAACGAAGCCGCCGGACCTCGGCCCTGTCCTGCGTATCAATGACTGCGTTCATGATCGTCACTCCGGCGAATCAGGTCACGAGAACGTCTTCGGGCTCGGCGGCACGCTCGGACGAGTCCGGCAGCGGGCCAGGCTTGATGAAGGCGTTGATGACATTCGCCAGCAGCCGCGACACGTTGTTGTCGAAGCCGTTGACCGGCAACGCCTGACCGAAAGCGATCGAGCTACAGGACAGCACCGCGCCGTCGTTGGGCGCAGGGAAATAGGTAATGTCGGCGCCGACCCGGTGGTCCCAGCTGCCCGAAGTGCCCGGATGCTGATGCAACTGCAATTGACCGTGGGTGAGATAGTTGTCGGTGTGGCCGCCGGACGAGGCGATCACCTTGGTGTTGGGCGGCGTGCCGAGCGACAGGTCGTATTTGTCGATCTCGACGCCGGCTGCACCGCCATAGGATAGGCCAAAATCGCCAATGACATCGCCCTCGATGCCGTCGGTGATCCAGGCCAGTGACGGCTCGTAGCTGTCCGGCATACGCTCGAACGGCGCACTGGTGCCGAAGCCTTCGGAGACGAAGCCGACTCCCATGATCTTCTGCGGCGGCCGGCCGAGGCATTTCCATGGCCCGCCCTTCTGGCCCGTCGTGCCAATGTAGTGCTCACCGGGCCGCGCTTCCCAGGCTTTCCAGCCGTCGCCGAGCTTGCGGCACTCCAGACCCCACGGCTCGTCGTCGCGAAAAGCAACGTGCCAGTAATAGCCGTTGGCACCGAGATAGATGTAGCGACCGCCGCCCTCGATATAATCCTCGGTCGCGTCCATCATCCGCTCGGAGTAGTACTCCGGATGCGTGCCGCTCAGCACGCAGGGATAAGGCGACAGCGCCGACACGCCTTCGCGGTCGAGGTCCTCGTCGGTGAGCACGTCGTAGTCGTACTGCATGTGCTCGAGCCAGGCGATGACCGACAGATCCGCCGGATACTGCCAGGTGATGTCCATGCTGGAGATGCGATATTTCGGCCGCATATTGATTACCGGCCGATGATAGGAGCTGTAGCAGACACCCTGGCCATCGGCCCAGGAATCGTAGCAGCCGTGACCGAACTCCGGATTTTTGTACATCTCGATGTCGATGTCGGTCAGGATCGGTGTCATGCCGCTCATGCCCTGCACGATCGGCGCGTCGAACGACAGATGTTCGTTGGCGTAGGCCAGATAGCTCGCGGTCGGAATCAGGAATGCAATGCGGCCGGTCGGCTGCTTGGGCCGGACGAAAAACGGGATGTACTCCTCGCCGAGCCCGGTGCCGCCGCCACCTCGCAGCCGGATCGCATAGGCACCGCTGCGCAGATCGTCGGCCAGCAGCAACGCCTTGGTCGGCTTCCATTTGCAGTCGATCAGCGCGTCGGCGTGAAACTCGACGCCACCATATTCCTCCGGCGCCAGCCGGAAACAGTCGTTGCGGCCGCTCCAGTTCCAGCCGGTCTGGGCGCGGACCGGCCGGTTGTAGCCATTCGCGTGGAGTTTATGCGGCCCGATATCGGTGACGACATCGCCGATGCCCTGATCGGTGTAGCCGTCAGTCGTGTCCCAATAGGCCACCATTCCGTCCGACGGCGGCACACCGCCGCTGCGGATGGCATCGAGCTCGGCGCGGCTGAGCACGCGATCGAACAGGCCGGGCCGATCAATCTTACCGCAATACAGCTGCGACACGAAATCGCCGCGCCGGTCGTGCCAGTCTCGCGAGCCGGCCATCAGGAACGGCGTGTCGTCGAGATGCTTCTGGCGGAAGCGGAAACTCTCGGCCACGTGCGAGCGCAGATCGAGCGGAGTGACCTTGCCGAGCACGCTGTTGTAGCGGTTGACGACGCCTTCCTGATACAGCGTCGCGCGGCCGGTCGCGGCATCCAGGCTGGCGGCGACGAAGTACCACATGTTGGCCCGCAGCGGCACTTCTGCCTCGACGTAATCGACCTCGTCGCCGCGCCCGACCCAGAATTCAAGTAGCCCGTTCGGCTTGATCCCGAGCCCGAAGCCGACATTCTTATCGTTGTCCCAGCGACCGAGCAGGAACTGGCGATGGCCGACCTGCGGCCATAGCGGGTGAATGAAGGCGAACAGCGTCAGGCTGCCGCCGAGCGCAAGCCGGCGCTGCGGATCGGGCACTTCGAGAAACGAACCGATCTGGGTGTACTGCTTCTCGACCCGCCAGATTCCGTCGATCGCGGAGGGGACTTCCTGCTCGACGAAGCCGGGGCCGTCTGGATGATTGTCCCCGTGGATCAACCGCACCAGCTGGGCGTCCGCGGCGTCGGTGCCGTCGGCATTGACGTAGAACTGGATGACCTCTCCCGGCTTGACCGAAATCTTGTCCGCATAGCCAAAGAGCTTCACTTGCGCCATCGAGCAACACTCCACACCACCGCTGCGCGGTTGGTTGTTAGGATTCCAGCAGGTCGTGCACGCGGCGCAGGAACACGCCGTGATACGCATCCTTGGTGGTCTTGTAGATCTTGTCCTCGACGACCCGCGGCGCGACGCCGCGGAAGCCGGACAGCGCCACAATCCGGAAGCCGTCATCCATCGCCGAAATCGCGTATTTGTCCGGCTGCGGCTGGCTGCGGAAGTAGATCAGCAGCCGCTCCAGCGCCTCGCTGTGCTGCAACTGCGGACCGCGGCGATGCTCGTCGATGATATCGGGCGTCACCAGCGTCTTCAGGAAGTCGCGCTGCATCTTGTCATAGCGGCGCCGATAGGCCTCGTCCGCATTGTTGATCTCGGTGGCCTCTTCGGGCAGCAGCTCGCCGCCCTTTTCGGCCCGTGTGGAACGCCGCTCGCTCTTCTTCTTGTTACGCCAGCTGCGGAACTGCTGCTTGATGCCGAAAATGCCGTTGCGCAGATAGATCACGGTCGCCAGCATGATCAGGCCGATGATGATCAGCCGCGGCGGGCCGAGCGTGATCATCACCTTGTCGAAGAACACCACGATGATCAGCGTGCCGGAAGGCACCTCGATCATGCGCGCCGCGATGGAAGCCGGCACCAGCATTCCCAAGCTGTGCGCCACCGACATGGTGGACGCGTTCGGCTCGTGCCGGCTGTGCCTGGTCGAGATAGAAGGCCGTGCCGGCACGCCGGCGTCGTGCACCACGCCGGTCGCCGACG
>NZ_BADD01000726.1 GCF_000333455.1 Rhodopseudomonas sp. B29 | reverse complement strand
CCGACGCACGGCAGCCGATCACGCCAGTGGATTGATAGCGAAACCATGCGGGCATTTGAACCTCCGACCGCCACGGGCCTCGGCCGATGACCGCATTGCCGCCCCGCGATTGGACCGCGATTCGCTGGCCCGAGATGGCCGGCGCCGATCCGGCCCGCTGGATCGCCGTGCTGCCGCTCGCCGCCACCGAGCAGCACGGCCCGCATCTGCCGCTCGGCACCGACGTGATCATCGCGCAGGCTTATCTGGCGCGGGTGAACGAGCTGTTGCCGAAGGGCGTGCCGGCCAGCTTCCTGCCGCTGCAACCGGTCGGGATCTCGACCGAGCATCTGGCATTTCCTGGAACGCTGACGCTCTCGGCCGAAACCGCGCTGAAGCAGTGGACCGAAATCGGCGACAGCGTCGCGCGTGCCGGCGTCCGCAAGCTGGTGATGGTGACCAGTCATGGCGGCAACAGCGCCGCGATGGGCCTGGTGGCGCAGGAGCTGCGCGCGCGGCACCGCATGCTGGTGGTCACCACCGGCTGGTCGCGCTTCGGCGTGCCGGAGGGGCTGATCGGCGCCGAGGAGCTGAAGCACGGCATTCATGGCGGCGCAACCGAGACCTCGATCATGCTGGCGTATGCGCCCGATCAGGTGCGCACCGACAAGATCGCCGACTTCACGCCGGCCAGCATCGCGATCGAGCGCGAGTTCAAGCTGCTGTCGGCGCAGCGGCCGGCGCCGTTCGCCTGGCAGGCCGAAGATCTGCATCCGAGCGGCGCCATCGGCGATGCGCGCGGCGCGTCCGCCGAGATCGGGCGACAACTGATCGATCACGGCGCACGTGCGTTCTGCGATCTCCTGGCCGACGTCCATGGCTTCGACCTGGCGCGGCTCGGCAACACGCCGTCTGCCTGATCTCATCGCCATGTGATCTGGCGCACACTGCTTTCTGAGCCCACCGAACCGGCGCCGTCGACAGGCCGACCACTGTGCATGCGGGCAGCGAGCCCGCCTTGCACAGGATGGAGTTCAGTCATGTCGATCAACACCAAGTTCGCCGCTCTGGCCCTCACCGCGCTGGTTGCTACCGGTGCGATCGCGTCCTCCACCACCGCCGAAGCCAAGGGCCCCGGCCCGGCC
>NZ_BADD01000727.1 GCF_000333455.1 Rhodopseudomonas sp. B29 | reverse complement strand
CAGTCGGCCTGATTGATCGCAAGGTCATATCCAACTGCTGTTCAGGGCCCGCTCGCGCGGGCCTTCTTTTTTGCAGCATGGCAGCTGCGGCCGCACAGCGTAGCGCGCCCGGGGCAAATCTGGCAGAACGCGGCGCCGCTTGCGGCGGTCAGCTCGTCCTTCAGCCGAGGCCCATCCATGACATCCTTCGCTCAGATCGAGGCGCGGTGCGTGCGTCTCAACGCCAAGGCCGCGGACGCCGCGGCGATCACACCGGTGGTCGAGACCCTGCGGCTCCGTCGTGCGGTCGCGAGCGACGTCCTGATCGAAATCGAAGCCGCAGCGGTGAATCCCTCCGACGTCAAGGCCGCGACCGGCCTGATGCCCTACGCGGTGTTTCCGCGCACGCCCGGCCGCGACTACGCGGGGCGAGTGATCGAGGGACCGGCCGAATGGGTCGGCAAGGACGTGTTCGGCTCCTCCGGCGATCTCGGCATCCGCCGCGACGGCACGCACGCGACGCACCTCGTGGTCGAAGCCGCGGCGCTGGTCGAGAAGCCGGCTTCGATTAGTTGGGAGGAGGCGGCTGGCATCGGCGTGCCGTTCGTCACCGCCGCCGAAGGTCTGCGCCGGGCCGCTTTGGCCAAAGGCGAGACCGTGCTGATCATGGGCATCAACGGGAAGGTCGGGCAGGCCGCGGCGCAGATTGCGACCTGGCGCGGCGCCCGCGTCATCGGCGTGGTGCGCAAGGCCGAGCCCTATGCGGGCCACGCCAGCACCTCGGTGGAGATGATCGACTCCTCGGCTGGCGATGTCGCGGCGCGTGTGCGCGAACTGACCAACGGGAAGGGCGCCGACATCGTGTTCAACACCGTCGGCGATCCGTACTTCGCGGATGCCAACAAGGCGATGGGGCTGCGCGGCCGTCAGATACTGATTGCGGCCGTGCATCGCATCGTCGAGTTCGACATCCTGGCGTTCTACCGCGCCCAGCACACTTACGTGGGCATCGACACGCTGGGATTCTCATCGACCGCAACGGGTGAGGTGCTGCGCGAGCTCAGTCCCGGTTTCGCGTCCGGCGCGCTGAAGCCGTTCCCGATCGAGAGCAGCGCGATCTACCCGCTGGAACGGGCGCAGGACGCCTACCGCGCCGTCGCCGGCTCGTCGCGAGACCGCGTAGTGCTGCGGCCGAAGTAAGCGGCGGCGATTACTCCACTGCCTTGGTGACGATGCTGACCTCCGACGTCAGCGTCCGATGCACCGGGCATTTGTCGGCAATCTCGATCAGCTTGAGCCGCTGCTCTTCGCTGAGAT
>NZ_BADD01000728.1 GCF_000333455.1 Rhodopseudomonas sp. B29 | reverse complement strand
CGATCTTCGCTTCCTGCACCAAGCCTGTCACGATCAGAACCGGTCGCGGATCATGCCGATCCGCGGCGCGGTCGCCCCTAGCCCCCAGAATCACATTCCGACCCCTACCACCTTGCTGTTCGTGGCCTTCAAATTTCGGTACCGCGCCAGCGCCCAAAGCGGGAAGAACTTTGAATAGCCATGATAACGCAGATAGAACACACGCGGAAAGCCTGTAGCCGTGTAGCGCTGCTCGTCCCACAGTCCTTTTTTGGTCTGTGTGCTTTTTAGGTACTCAATCCCGCGCGCCACGGCGGCGCTATCGACTTCACCCGCAGCCATAAGTGCAAGCAAAGCCCATGCCGTTTGGGAACTGGTGGAGGGTGCAGCCTCGTAACCCCGATAATCCAACCGGTAGCTGACGGCGTCTTCGCCCCAGCCGCCGTCCGCATTCTGAATCGATTCGAGCCAGGCTACAGCCTTGCGCATCATCGGGTCCTGATGATCGATGCCGGCCGCGTTGAGGGCGCACAGCACCGACCAGGTGCCGTAAACGTAATTCATGCCCCAGCGGCCGTACCAGGAGCCTTCGGCGAGTTGGGTCTTGCGCAGGTAATCGACGCCGCGCGCCAGAGCCTGGCTGCTCGCGACAGTCTCACCGAGTTGCGCCAGCATCGACACGCAACGTGCGGTCACATCCTCGGTCGGCGGATCGAGCAGCGCGCCGTGGTCCGAGAACGGGATGTTGTTCAAATAATACTCGGTGTTGTTCACGTCGAAGGCAGCCCAGCCGCCGTCGTCGCTCTGCATCCCCTCGATCCACTCACGGCCGCGGGCGATCGCGGTGTCGTAAGCCGGGTTGGGCTTCGCCCGCCGGGCCCGGTCGAGCGCCATGACGACGACCGGCGGTGTCGTCGAGGTCGGGATATATGGGCGTTGTTGTATTGGAACGCCCAGCCGCCGGGGCGGACGCCCGGGGCCTTCACCGCCCAGTCGCCCTCGAGGTCGAGAACCTGTCTGGGCAGCAGCCAGTCGAGGCCCTGCTGCACCGGCTCGGTGACCTCGGGGCCGCCGGCCTCGATCATGGCGTGTGCGGTCAGCGCCGTGTCCCAGACCGGGGATACGCAGGGTTGGCAATAGGCCTCGTCCTCACCGATCACCAGCAGCTTGTCGATGCCGCGCCGGGTGATGGCGCGCGGAGGATGATCGTCGCCATAGCCGAGCACCTTGTACATCATCACGGTGTTGGCCATCGGCGGATAGATCGCGCCGAGCCCGTCCTCGCCGTTGAGCCGTTCCTCGACCCAGGCGACGGCGCGTCCGATGGCGTGCTGGCGCAGCCTGTTCGGGATCAGCGGCTCGATCACCCGCAGCACCTTGTCGATCGAGCCGAACAGCGTGAACAGACCCCAGCTCTGGTGCGGCGCCTTGGCGGGCATACCGATCGACTGCGGATCCTGCAGGAACAGCTCGTCGAGGCCGACGCCGAGCCGATTGACGGCGCGCGGCTTGAGCGCCGCCAGCACCATCAGCGGCACGATCGTGGCCCGCGCCCAGTAGGAAATCTTGTTGAGGTGGAACGGCGACCACATCGGCAGCAGCATGATCTCGACCGGCAGCACCGGAACGCTGCGCCAGGTCAGGATGCCGAACATCGACAGCAGGAAGCGAGTGAACACGTTGACGTGGATCGCGCCGCCGCGCGCCAGCACCGCTTCGCGCGCGCGGACCATGTGCGGCGCGTCGATGCTGTCGCCGATCATCTTCAGCGCGAAATAGGCCTTCACGGTCGCGCTGATGTCGAACTCGCCGTCATGCACCAGCGGCCAGCCGCCATGGGCGCCCTGGGTCCGGCGCAGATAGACGGCCATCTTGGCTTCGAGCGCGGGCATCGACCGGCTCGCCGAGGTAATGCCGCAGCAGGACGTATTCGGCCGGGATGGTGCAGTCGGCTTCGAGCTCGAACACCCAATGCCCGTCGTCCTGGCGAAAGCCGAGCAGCGCGCTGCGGGCCGCGTCGATCGAGGCATCGAGCGCGTCGCCGCGCCCCGCTCCGGATGTGAAAATGCCGGAATCCATCGTTTTCGCTATGTCTCCGTCTAGGTGTCGCGGCGTCGGCCGCCGAGCGCCAGCACCAGCTCGGCTGCCCGATTGCCGGATCTGACCGAGCCCTCGATCGTCGCCGGCAACCCCGTATCAGTCCAGTCGCCTGCGAGGAACAGGTTTTTGCACTGCGTGACAGGCCCTGGGCGCAGGGCATTCTGCTCGGGCGTCGCCTCGAAGGTGGCACGGCGCTCGCGGACGATCTGCCAGGCCGGCAACTCGGCCTGAATGCCTGCCACCTGGCAGACCTCGGCCCAGATCTGGGCGGCGAGCTGCTCGCGGGGGGCCTCGACCAGCCGGTCGGCATTGCTGATGGTCACCGACAGCCGGTTCGGGAAGGCGAACAACCACTCCACCACTCCGCCGATCACCCCGGTCAGCGCCGGCATGCCGGTCGGCGGGACGTGGGCAAAGTGTGCGTTCACGATGGCCCGATATTTCTGCGGCGACTTCAGCCCGGGCAGCAGCGTCGCTGCCGGGCGCGGCGGCACCGCCAAAACGACGGCGTCGTTGGGCCCGAGTTCCAAAGTGGACCCACCGCCGAAATCGAGGCCGACGACCCAATCGTTCGACCAGCTGAGCGCCCGCAGCTCGTGGCCGAACCGGACGCCCCGGCTTTCCTGGTTCAGGAATGCCACCGCCGGCTCGACCAGCACGGCCGACAACCCGTCGCGGGCGATCAGGGGACGACAGGCCTGGCCGCCGGCCAGCAGCGTCTCCCGCACGATGGCGCCGGCCAGACCCGCCGAGCCTTCGGGCGGATCGACGTTGAGTGCGGCCAGCAGCAGCGGCTGCACCAGACGATCGTACAGTGCCCCCTTGCACGGGATGGTGTCGCCGATCAGCCGGGTGGTCGGCGCCCACAGCAGGGGCGCGAGCGCGAGATAATCACTGATCGCGGTGTCCGGCACGCGACGGTTGGAGTCGAACAGCCAAAACGGCAGCCGGCCGCTGCCGAGATCGAGCTTCCAGCGCGCGTTCGACTTGACGTCCATGAAATTGAATTCGGCGCGCGACGGACCAACCAGGCCCGCCTCGGTGCCGATCGCGCGCGCGTAGTCGCGCGCCGCGTGATTGCCCGACAGCAACAGATGGTTGCCGTTATCGATGACGAGGCCGGTCTGCGCATCGAAATACGAGCGGCAGCGGCCGCCGGCCTGCTGCATGGCCTCGTGCACCTGCACCGACCAGCCGGCGCGTACCAGCCTGGTCGCGGCGGCGAGACCGGAAATTCCAGCACCGATGACGTGAGCGGTCCGGGTCATCACACGATCGCGTATTGCAGCAGGATGGCAATCTTCGACGCCTTGCCGAGCTTGACCGGCGCCCGCGGCGGCGCGAAGCCCCGCGCGATCAAGAGTTGCAGGATCGAAAAGTAGTACTTGCCCATGATCCGCGGCGCCTTCACCAGCCGGCGCGGATTGCGGTTCATCACCGCATCGGCTTTTTCGAAATGCGCCAGCGCGCGCGCGACCAGCGGCGCGCAGACCTGCGGCACGGCGCGGTCTTCGGCGACCAACAAAGGATCGGTGCTGGTGATACCAGCCGCGACGAGCAGCTCGCGCGGCAGATACAGCCTGCCGATGCCGGCGTCTTCGTCGATGTCGCGCAGGATATTGGTGAGCTGCAGCGCGCGGCCGAGATGATGCGCGAGCTCGATGCCTTCGGCTTCCGGCAGACCGAAGATCCGCACCGACAGCCGTCCCACCGCGCTGGCGACGCGATCGCAATACAGATCGAGCGTGGCTTCGTCCGGCGCACGGATGTTGGCGACGACGTCCATCTCCATGCCATCGATGATGGCGATGAAGTCTTCGCGCTTCAGCCCGAACGTTTGCACCGACTCCAAGTAGTCCGCCAGCCGCGGCGGCGGTGACCCGCGATACAGCGCGTCGATGTCGTCGCGCCAGCGCTGCAGCGCCGCCTGGCGCACGTCGCGCTCGCCGTCGGAATCCGCAATGTCGTCGACATAGCGGCAGAAGCTGTAGACCTGGAACATCGCCTCGCGCTGCTGACGCGGCAGGATGCGCATCGCGGCGTAGAATGAGCTGCCCAGGGCCACGCCTTCATGCGCGACCGGCTCCGTCGAGGTGTGGATCGTCATGCGCGCGGCGCCGGTTTCGACACCGGCCCCTTTCCGAAAGCACGGCGGCCGATCTCGGCGCCCATCGCGCCGAGCCCGGCGGCGAGAAATTCGAACTTGCTGAGATGCACACGCTCCGACAGAGGATCGCGCAGCTGAAGCATCTTCACGATGCGCTCGGCATAGGCCTGGATCACCGCGACCTCGATACCGAGGCGATGATCGCGCACTTCGGCGGCGAGACAGGCACCATCGCCGAGCAGCGTCTCGGTGCGTACCGCGAGCGCGCGCAGGCAGCGCAGCAACGCCGGCGACGAATGCGCCTGTCCGAGATCTTCGGCCGGCGCACCGGCGGCGGCGAGTTCGTCACGCGGCAGGTAGACGCGATTGAGGTCGCGATAGTCCTTGCCGCAATCCTGCAGGTGATTGTTGATCTGCAGCGCCGCGCACAGCGCATCCGAGGCAGCCCAGGTCGCGGTGCTCTCGCCGTGGACGTCGAGCATGAAGCGACCGACCGGCATCGCCGAATAACGACAGTAGTGGATGACTTCGTCCCAGTTCTCGTAGCGCAGCTTGTTCACGTCCATGCGGAATGCGATCAGCACGTCCAGCGCGTGGCGCGGTGACATGCCGCGCTCGGCCAGCGCGCGGCGCAGCTCGACCGCTTCGGCCTGAGTGTCGCCCTGCCCCAGCAGCTCGGCCTCCATCAGGTCGAGGTAACGCAGCTTGCTGTCGGCATCGAGCATCGCGTGGTCGGCGATGTCGTCGGCCGTGCGCACGAAATTATAGAACGCCAGGATCAGGGCCCGATGGCGCGGATGGATGATCCAGGAAGCGACCGGGAAATTTTCGTCCCGGTGGGTCTTGCCCGATCGCAGCTCGCTCGCGGTCGTCATCGGCACGGACTGAAAGCCTGGTTCAAATGCCCGGTTGAGGGCGGAACAAAAAAGCAACGCCCTCCCCGGTAGACCGGGCAGGGTCGTGTGCGCGCCATATAAGGGATTTTTGCCGGCTAAACCAACGTTATTGACGGGCCACTGCCCCGCCTGCGGTTCAGCCTGCCGTCCCGCCAGGCAGCCGGCTCGGCCGGCCGGCCCAGCGGGCCGCCATCACTGGCCGTGATTGACCAGGACCTGATTGCAGGACTTGGACAGCTTCGCACGGTTTTGCTGCAGGCAGCTCAAGATCACCAGATCGCTCTGATCCATCACGGTGCGGCAGAACCGGCTCACATCGCGTGAGCACGCCTTTTGTTCGGCTTCGGTGCCGCTGCGCTGCTGTTGCTGGGCATTGGCAGTGGAAACCGCGGCGAGCAGCAGAGCGAACGCAACCATCGTCTTTTGCATTGTCTTCCTTGTCAGGCTTGAGCTGGAGCCGCGATCGGCGATCACGGACGATTACGGCGACACGGACGGCGGCGCAATCGCGGGTGGGTTGAGTTCACTTGTGCCCGTGCAAATGCGGCCAAATTTACGATGGTCACATGCGGAAACATCTCACCTTCACGCGATTCGCAGCCCGTGGTGACGATTCGTCAACCGTCGTTGCAGTTTGGCGACAGCTGCGCCGGGACGTCGCAGTTTCGGCGATCAGGCAAAGAGCCAAACCAAGCCGGCGTTTGCACATCGCAGGGGGCGATACTATTTGATTTGAACCGCGCATTGCGCGAAGACACTAACGAAACGACGCGGCGGGGCTGTCCTACACGCCGGGATTCAGGGGTTTGCCAGAATGAGTCTGCTTGGTTTCACAACATCCTCCGTCCGCACGCTCGCGGCCGCCGGTTTCGGCGCGGCAATGTTGATGTCGGCGCCAGCCTTTGCCGAAGGACCGTTCGCAGGATTTGAAGGATCGTGGTCCGGCACTGGCACCGTCGCACTGTCCGACGGCTCGAAGGAACGCATCCGCTGCCGTGCCAGCTATCAGGTGAGCGGCGGCGGCAACTCGCTGCGTCAGACGCTGCGCTGCGCGTCCGACAGCTACAAGTTCGATCTCTCCGCCGACGTCGCTTCGAACGGCGATCGCATCTCCGGCAATTGGAGCGAAGCGAGCCGCAACATCAACGGCAGCCTGCAGGGCACCGCCGGCGGCGGCCACATCGAAGTGTTCGTCGAAGCCGCCGGCTTCGCGGCGAACATCTCGCTGACCACCCGCGGCAACAAGCAGTCGGTGGCGATCAGCTCCAAGGGCGACATCCGCGGCGTCAACATCAGCATGACCCGCGGCTGAACAGCGCTCGTCTGTGAACTGAAAAACCCTCGGGCCAGCCGGTCCGAGGGTTTTTTGCGTCGCGAACTGCTCGCTAGAGCAACAGCTGCATGCCAAGCAGCGTGACCATGGATGGTTGCTCGGAGCGTCTTGAAGTAGCGGTAAAAAGCAGCGCCCGCATTGACATTACAACTTCAGGGCGCAGAAATGACTGACCCCGGGAGCATGTCTTGCGACAGAGGCCGACCCGGGGTGTACGTCGCGGAATATAGAGAGCCGCGCTTTAACGGCAAGTTAATTCTTGAGAAATGTACTTATAAATGAATCTCTAGAACACACGCTCTCACGCGACCGTCTGGAGAAGTATCTACAAGCGGCGAACCAGGATCTGGACGCCGCTATCGGCCTTTACGAGAGGAACACCCGGCTGTCAGAGGCGTTCTATACTCCCCTCCAATGCCTGGAAATCTGTCTTCGCAATTGCATCCATTCTGCTATGGCGAATGAATACGGGGACGAATGGTTCCAGTCAGGGGCGCCCCTAAGTCCCGATTCGAAACGAATGATCTTCGATGCACGGGACACGCTCGTCAAAGATCGAAAGCCAGTCATTCCGGGGCAGATGCTCGCGGAGTTGAAGTTCGCATTTTGGGTAGGCCTCCTCGGCCCGCACTACGACTCGACGATCTGGCGGAAGGCTCTCTACAAGGCATTTCTCGCGCGCGGGGGAAGGCCACGCAGGGAAGTACACAGTCGCCTGAATGCGATCAGGCGACTACGAAATCGCATCGCGCATCACGAACCAATCTTTCAAAAGAACAATCTCGAACAGGCGCACGACGAGATCATCGAGGCGATCAGTTGGATGTGCCGAAATACGGCTTCATGGGCGCAGTACCATAGCCGCTTCGCCGTCGTGTTTGCGGCCGATTGAGCGGCTCGCTTCGGCCTTCCGAATGCAGCGGAGCGACGTTGGCGCGGCTCAGAGCACCCGCTGCTCGCCTCCGCGTAGCCGCTGCGCGGTCGAGATCAGCCACATCGCGGTCGGGCGCAGGATGAACAGGTCGGCGATCAGCGCGGCCACCATGGCGAAGGCGCTGAGCCAGCCGAACAGCCGCAGCGACGGCAGGTCCGAGAACACCGTGACTCCGAGGCCGCAGGCCAGCACCACGGTGGTGAGGATCAGCGCCGGGCCGACCAGCACCGTGGCACGCTCTACGGCCATGCCGGCGCTGACGCCGGGCGGCGCCTCGAGCCGCAGGCGGTTGAGGAAGTGGATCGTGGCGGACAGGCCGAGGCCGAACGACACCGTCAGGGCCACCACGCTGGCGAATTGCAGCCCCTCGCCCATCGCCCACAGCACGGTGCCGGACAGCACCACCGGGAAAATGCCCGGCAGGATACAGGCCAGCATCACCACCACCGAACGGAAGGCCAGGCCGATGAAGATCGCCACCAGGGCGAATTCGATGGTGAGGCCGTGGTTGAGCTTGGAGATCATGTCGGCACTGTTACGCGCCGCGATCGCCGACAGCCCGGTGACCGCGATCTCGTAGCCGGGATTGACGGCGCGCACGGCGCCGAGCGCGTGATCGAGCTTCTGCACCACCGGCAGGATCTGGCTGGAATCGAGATCGGGCACGCGGCCCGACACCACCACCGCGTCCTGATTGGCCGAGATGAAGCGTCGCACCAACGTCTTCGGCAGCAGGTCGACGTATTCCTTCAGCGTCGCGACATCGGTCGAATGCGCCTTCTCGGCGAGCCAGCGGCGCAGCGTCTCCAGCGACCAGACGTTGCCGACGCCGGCCTGCTTCTCAACCATGCTGTGCACGTCGGCGATGACCTTGAGCGTCTCCGGCGAATACAGCGACTGGCCCTTGGGGAATTCGATCAGCACGTCGATCGGATTGGCGCCGGTCAGCTTGGCGTCGAGCCGGTCGCTGGCCTGCACCGCCTGCTGCTTGTCGGGGACCTGATCGGCGAGCCGATAGCGCGGCTCGAGATTGGCGTAGATGACGCCGAGGCCGACGACGATCAAGAGCGCGATGATGCTGAACAGGCCGGGCCGGCCGACCATCCGCACCGCGATGAAGGCGCAAAATCGCCGCAGCGCGTTGACGCCCAAATCGGCGCTCTGAAACTTGGCGGCGAAGGTCTGCTCGTGGCGCACCAGGAGCACGCCGAACACCGGCACCAGCGACAGCACAGCGAGCAGCGCGATGATGGTGGCGACGAGACCAGCCTCGCCGAACGCGCGGATCAGGTCCGAACTGGAGAACTGCAGGGCGATGAAGGAAATGCCGGCCGTGGCGTGAGTCAGCACGCAGGCCGGGCCGACCACCAGCACGGCATTCCTGAACGCGGTGTACTTGTCCTCGCCGGCGATGAGCCGGTCTCGTGCCGCGAAGGTGAGCTGCATCGAGTCCGAGAAGCTGATCACCATGATCAGCGGCGTCATGACGTTGAGGAACATGTTCAGGCTGAAGCCCGACCAGCCGAGCACGCCGAGCGCCAGCAGGATCGCCAGCAGCGGCGGGAACGCCGCCACCACCATGAAGGAGATCTTGCGGAAGAACAGGATGGCGATGACGCAGCCGGCCAGGATGCCGGCAATGTTGTAGATCAGCCCGTCGCGCTCGACCGCGTTGCGGATTTCGAGCTGCATCACCGGCACGCCGGACAGCTCGCGCGTCAGCCCCGATCCTTCGAGGTCGTCGCTCATCACCTTACGGGCTTCGCCGATGGTCTTGGTCAGCCGGGCATTGTCTGAGACCACGGCGGGATCGAGCGACATCACGATCAGCGCCAGCGTTCCGTCGTCGGACAACAACTTGCCGCGAATGATCTCGTTCGACTTCACCGTCTGGATGAACTGATCGTAGGCCTGCCCTTCCGGGAGTTCGTTCGGAAACAGCGCCGCCGGCAGCTTGCCGGGCTCGGGTGCCTGGCGCGCCGAGAACAGCGAGATCAGCCCGCGCACGCCATCGATCAGCTGCAGATCGGTGACGGTGTCGCGCAACTTCTCGAGATTATCGCGCGCCAGCAGGTTCTTGCCCTCGACCACCAGCAGCACGTCGAATTCGGTGGAGGGAAACTGCTTGGTGACCTGCTCGTACTGCTTGTACTCCGGCGTCTCGGAGCGGAACAGCTGGCTGAGCGAATCGTCGATCTTGATGCGCTGGATGCCGAACACCGCGCCGACGACCATCACCAGCAGGATCAGGCAGGACAGGATCGGCGCGCGTAGCGGGATGAGGCCAAGTCGCTCGATGCCGAAGGCGATGCTGAGCCGCCGGCGCTTCAATTCGGCGACCTCGGCGTCGTTGACGTTCTTATCCAGCATTCGCTTTCCGTTCTGTCGGTCGCCCGGTGTAGCGGCACTTCGCGGCGCGAATGCGCCAGCTCAGGATGAGCGCTGAACCAGAGGAATATGGCATCTTTGTACCGTGCGGACCGTGACAGGTCCATTGAGCCGCCGCGGGCACAGCGGCGGGCGCGAATCCAACAGATTCGCACCCGTTTCGCGAGCGCGGACAGCAGAATCGCTGCCGGCGTCTCCCGCGGGACACGCCCGGCTCGTCACTCCGCCGGCACTGAGGCCTGCTGCAGCCGCAGCGAATAGTTGGACGCCACCGCCTGACCGCTGGAAGCTTCGCGGGCGTACACGATGAGGTGATGCGCCACCACCATCGAGGTCAGCAGACCTTCGATGTCACCCCGCGCCAGCAGCGGCAGAGCAAACCTCCAGAACGCCAGCTTGTAGTCGCTACGGAAGCCGATCTGCCAGATGATGTTACGCAGCATGATCAGGCCGCGCTTGATGTTGGCCTTGGAGGCACGTTGCGGGGTCGCCGGCAGCTTGAGGCGGTTCACGAAGGTGTTGCGGATCTGGTAGTCGTAGCGCGCCAGCACCGCCTCCGGCTCGTAGGCACGGGCCATGCAGTCCTTCCACATCGCCACGACCTGATCGTAGGGCAGCAGGAAGTCGACGTTGGAATCGCGGCCGTCATCGTGGATCAGTCGCCCTTCGCGTTCCAGCCGGTCCCACAGCGGCGTCTTCGGCAGCGCCTGCAGTAGATTGATGGTCAGCAGCGGGATCTGCGAC
>NZ_BADD01000729.1 GCF_000333455.1 Rhodopseudomonas sp. B29 | reverse complement strand
GACGTCGTCTCCACGTTTACGGCGCCTTCGACAGCTTCACCGTGGTCGACCTGCGCATGTCGTACCGTCTCTCGGAAACCGCCTACGCCAATATCGGCGTCGATAACGTCGGCAACTACGGCTACACGCTGTTCCACCCCTTCCCGGGCCGGACCTACGTGGCAGACGTGAAGATCAAGTTTTGAGGGGAGATCGTATCGTCAAGCGCGTCGCGGCGCCGGCGGCATTCATCCCGACCTCGGCGCCGCGTGCTCGCTGGTCACCGCGGCATATCGATGAACGGATCTTCGATCCGCAGCGCGCCGATGCGACGGCCGTGCTGCATGTCTTCACTGTAAAGCGTGTCGCAGCCGGCTTCGAGGGCGGCGGCGACGATGAGTGCGTCGTAAAATTGGATGTGATGATCTCGTGCGAGCGTGACGGCAGCGACGTGAGTATCCAGAGTTATAGGAAGTACTTCGTCCACCGCCGCGCGAAATTGCGCGAGAGCTGTCTCAATCGACGGCCAATCGCGCTGAAGTTTCCGCCGTGCCACATGGACGAATTCGTTCAGCACCTGAACGCTGACGACCCTGCCGGAGTCGAGACAGGCGGCAGCCCTTCTCTGTCGCGGATCGGTTGTCGTCGTGTAGACGAGTATATCGGTGTCGAAGAACGCCTTCACCGCTCATTCGCCTCGTCGCGATCGAACTTGTAGTCGGCGGGAAGTGTCCACTTGAGCTCAGCCAATCGCTCGAGCGCAGCCTTGCGTCGATCTTCCTTTTCGACGACGAGCGTCCGCTCGACGACGTCGACGACGTTCAACTCGTCGCCCTCCTGAAGGCCGAGTTTGTCCACCAGCGTCTTCGGCAACCGGACGGCGAGACTGTTACCCCATTTCGAGACCAGCATGATTGCCTCCATTATCCTGAGAGACGCTGTGTATCATAGCAATGATATCTTGAGGTACGAGCGGCCAGACTCTTATCCGGCTTTGGGCTCCCGCCGAGCGGGAGCAGTCGCAGCAGTCTGCCTTGCTGGCAATATTCACCATGGCGTGAGCAATGCGGGGCGACCTAAGACTAACGAGCCCAGTCGGACGACCTATGTAGACACAGGGGTATGAGGAAGCGAGGTGTCCGCATGAAACGCGCCATCCGCCGTCTGACTTTCACGCTGTTTCGCGATGATCTATTTCACCGTGCGGCCTGGCTGATGTTCGGGCTTCTGAGTGCCGCAATGGGTGCTGGACTTCTCTATGCAGCATCTACGCCGTCGAACTCGCGATGCACAACGCCTTTGTCTCATGTTACGTCCATCGAATTGACGTGCTTACTAGCGCTTCCACTCTTGATCATCGGCGCTGTCGGGATCGCGAGGTTTCTTGTCTCGGCAGACTCGCTGCTGGCTCGTAGCATCAATGATCAGCTACCCGACAGCGGTGACTTAGAGGGCCTATTGCTGGCACTAATCGTCGTCTACGTACCGGCCATCCTGCTGACTCTGGCCCTTAGGGCCCTCGGCGTTCGAGGCCAGCGAATGCCGCGCGTGCGGGGATCGCATGAGGTCGATCGAGTGCGGCTTGCGGCACCGCCTATCGTAGCGACGCCGTGTATCACCACTTGCACGGGGAGTATGGATTCCGGGTTCGCCGCTACGCGGCGCCCCGGAATGACGAACGGGAGGACTGAGAATTAGTGGGCGCTATCGACGAGCGCCTGTCAACGGAGCCGCTGATGCTACGCTGACTTCCTCACCGCGTTGTCCATCAGGGTCTTGCCGAGCGACCAGATGGCGCCGGGGACTTTGTGGCTGTCGGCGATCACTTGATCGAACGAGCGCTCGATCCAGCTGCAGTCTTCTTCAGTGATGGTCAGCGGCGGCAGCAGCTTGATGGTGTGCAGGCCGTGGCCGGCGACTTGCGTCAGGATCTTGTGATCCTTGAACAGCGGCACAGTGATGAGCTGGACGAACAGGCCCTTGTTGGCGGTCTCCAGCATCGACCACGACGCCTTCAGCCGCAGCGATTTCGGCGGGCCGAACTCGACGCCGATCATCAGGCCCTTGCCGCGGACTTCCTTGAGCAACTCGTAGCCCGGCACCATGCGGGTGAGCGCCAGCCGCAGTTCGGCGCCGCGCTTGGCGGCGGCCTCCACCAGCTTCTCGGCCTTGAGCACTTCCAGCGTGGCAATGCCGGCGGCCATCGCCAGATCGTTCTTGGCGAAGGTCGAGCCGTGCACCACGGCGCGGTCCATGCGGTTGAAGATCTTGTCGAAGATGTACTTGCGCGTCAGCACAGCGCCGACCGGAACGTGGCCGCCGCTGAGCGCCTTCGACAGCAGCACCATGTCGGGCTCGACGCCCCAATGTTCGACGGCGAGGAAGCGGCCGGTGCGGCCCATGCCGGTCTGGATCTCGTCGGCGACGAACAGCGTGCCGTAGCGGCGGCACAAAGCGGCGGCGCCGGGCAGGAACTCGTCGGTGGGCATGTTGACGCCCTTACCCTGGATCGGCTCGACGATGAAGGCCGCGGTTTCGCGCTTGGACAGGACGCGCTCGAGCGCGTCGAGATCGTTGAACGGGATGGTGGTGACGCCCGGCAGCAGCGGGCCGAAGCCGCCCTGGAAATTCTGATCGTCGGTCAGCGACAGCGCGCCGTAGGTCAGGCCGTGATAGCTGTGGTCGCAATTGACGATGCCGTTGCGACCGGTGGCGCCGCGGGCGAACTTGATCGCCGCCTCGACGCTCTCGGCGCCCGAATTGGCGAAGAACACCTTGTCGAGATACGGCACTTGTTCGAGCAACCGCTCGGCCAGCACGCCGGCCAACGTCGAGACGTCGAGCTGCACCAGATTGGGCATTTCGGCGTCGAGCACGCTCTTGAGCGCGCTACGCAGCACAGGATGATTGCGGCCGATCGCGAAGACGCCGAAACCGCTCAGCAGATCGAGATATCGTGCGCCGGTGCGATCGTACAGGTACTGACCGCTGCCACGCTGGAAGCCAACGTCGTAGCCGATCGTCTTGAGAACCCGCACCAGCTGCTCGTTGAGGTGGCGGGAATGCATCGAGCTGCGCTGAGCCTCGCGGCTCGCGAACAACTCGGAGGCATCTACGGTCGGATCCAGCATCGCTACATACGTCGGTTTGTCGGGGCGGTCGTCAACTCAAAACAGCCTGCGGTGCTTCGACCAGTAGCACCGCCAGTCCCCACGCCGACCGCCGCGCCGCAGCACGGGCAACTCCGCGAACCCTCACCCAAAAGCGGTATAGTCCTATCTCCCTATCCAGCGCCAGCCCTGCTTTGCCGGAAATCACGACAGTTCGGCCATGTGGCCAACGCGCAGCAAAATTTCCCGTTTCATGACGCTGAACGGAAACCTTCACCCAACAACGGTGGCGCAAAATCGGCGGCGGGAACGCCGCCGACTCACAGATCGGTATCGCCGCTCTCGTCGATGTGGCGCGGCTTGCCCATCAGCGCCGGCTGGAACAGCAGCACCGCCGCCAGGGTGGTGACCAGCGACAGCGCCAGCAGCTTGCCCATGCTGGCGGTGCCGGGGTGGCTGGACAGCCAGAGGCTGCCGAAGGCGGTGGCGGTGGTCAGGGCGCTGAAGAAGATGGCCCGCGTCAGGGCCGACTGCAGCAGGTTGGTGCGGCCGGCACGCCAGGCGGTGACGTAATAGATTTTGAAGGCAACGCCGATGCCCAGCAGCAGCGGCAGCGCGACGATGTTGGCGAAGTTCAGCGGCAGGTCGATCAGCACGCAGATTTCCAGCGTCACCGCACCGGCCACCAGAAGTGGTACCAGCGTCAGCAGCACGTCGGTGATGCGCCGCAGCGTGATCCACAGCAGGATGGAGATCGACAGCAGCGCCCACAGCCCGGCCTGGATGAACGAGCCGACGATGGTGTCGCCGGACCGCAGGATGGACACCGGCCCGCCGACGGCGTGCGGCTCGGCCTTCAGCACCGCGGCGGCAAACTTGCGCAGCGTGTCGTTGTCGTTGGGATCGCCCTTGGGCAGCGCCTCGACACGGATCTGGCCGTCCTTGGTCTTCCACGACGACACGATGTCCTCGGGCAGATTGGCGAGCGTCACCTGCTGCGCATCGAGCGTGGCGCGGAGCTGGTTCAGCGCGATCTTGAGCGGGCGGACGAACACGTCCTGCGCCTTGTCGCGTATCGCTGGCGTCGCTTCGGCAAGCTTCGTCAGCGCGGCGGCGAGCCGGCGGGACGCATCGGCCCCAGGGCCTTTGGCGTCGCCGGCGGTGCGGGTCAGCGCCGCGGCCGAGCTTTTCAGCGAATCGATATTCTCCTGATCGGTCGGCGGCGCATCGACCTGCTCGGGGCTGAGCGCCGGGCGCAACGCCTCTGCGCCGGCCTGGATCAGCTTGAGCTTCTCCGGCTGGTCAGGTGGCACGAAAGTGTCGAGCGAGAGCGTCCGCGACACTTCGGGCAACGCGGCCAGCTTGGCTTCGATCGCACGCGCCGCCTGTTCGTTCGGCGCCATCACGTTGACGGCGTTGGCGCCGGTGTTGGGATCGCGGCGCAGATCGAGGAAGGTGGCGATCGACTCGACCTTGGGGCTCCGCAGGTTGATCGGGTTGAAGTCGAAATGCATGTAGTAGAGCAGCGGCAACCCGGCGAGCGCGATGCCGATGGTGCCGAAGATGATCGGCACGCGGTAGTCCTCGAGGAACTTGTCGAGCGGCGCCAGGAAGGCGTAGCCCAGCGGCTCCTTTTCACCCGCCGGATTGAGCAGCTTGAGCAGCGCCGGCAGCACGGTGATGCTGGAGAAGAACGCGATCGCCATGCCGACGCCGGCAATCTCGCCGAGCTCGGAAATGCCGCGATACGAGGTCGGCAGGAACGACAGGAAGCCCGCCGTGGTCGACATTGCCGCCAGCGACAGCGGCACGGCCGAATATTCGGCGGCTTGAATCAGCGCTTGCTGCAGATCGCCGGTCTTGTGGCGCTCCGATCTGTAACGGACACTGAACTGGATGCCGAAGTCGACCCCGAGCCCGACGAACAGCACCGCAAAGGCGATCGACAGCAGATTGAGCGAGTCCACCAGCATCAGGCCGACGGCAGTGGTGATCGCCAGGCCGACGAACAGGTTCGCCGCCACGGCAAAGATGATCTTCGACGAGTGCAGAGCCAGCCAAAGAATGAACAGCACCACCACGACCGTGCCGATGCCGTTGACGACGGCGCCGTCCTTCACGGTGGCGAACTCCTCGTTGGCGATCGGCACCGGGCCGGTCAGCCGCACCCGGGCGCCGTAGTCCTGGGCCAAATGCAGGTCCGCAGCGGCGGCGCGAATGGCGTCGGTCGCCGCTTTGCCGGGCTCGAGCTCCTTGAAGTCGAGAATCGGCTTGATTTCGATGAAGGCACGCTTGTCGCCCTCGGTCAGCGGTTCCGGGCTGACCAGGCCGCGCCAGGAGAAGGTTGCATTACCCTTGTTCAGCACGTCCTCGACGGTCTGGGCGACCATCGTGAACGGCCGCGCCGTGCTGTCGAGGTTGAGTTCCCCACGTTTGACGCCGGTCAGGCCGGTTTCCAGGGCCGCCGTCAGGCCGCGGATCGACGGATCGCCGGCCAGGATTTCGATCAGCGGCGCCGCCGAGCCGAACTGACCGGTGACCTTCGCGACTTCGTCCTTGGGCAGGAACAACAGCCCGTTGCGGTCGAAGAACGGCCCACCGCCGAGTCGTTTGACGGAATTGAAGTTATTGTGATTGCTGGATAATTTCTCTGTGAGCGCGGTCGCCGCGGCGTCCGCGAATTCCGGCGTCGGAGCTTCCACGACCGCCAGGATCAACCTTTCCTGATCGAAAGCCTTGTCGAAAGCGATATCACGCTTGCGCCAGTCCAGATCAGCCGAAATCAAATGATTGATATCGGTGTTGATACCGAAGTGTTTGTAAGTATAGAAGCCACTAGCAACCGCCAGGAGGACGCCCAACAGCACAGTCAGAGAGGCAAAGCGCGTGCTGGCTTTCACAATTGAAACGATGGCACTTTTCAGCACATTTGCACTTTCTATTACTGTGGGCTCGCCTAAAATGGCGGTAGTTGCCGGGTGAGGGAGTGGATCGAACTTCCCGCCAAATGTTCGCGACCAAGGACTTGAAAAGTTGGCCGAAACAAGCCCGACTCAGGTCGTGGCCGGAAGTAATCTCAAGTAGCGGGATTGCCAAGGGCGTTCTGCAGAGCGACCACTGAAGTGCGTCGTTTTGCGTAACGCGGATGGGAACCCCGCGTGCTCTGCGGTCTCGGGTGTCCCAATACCAACGAGTTCATGGTACGGGAATGCACAACAAGCCAGGAGCCGGATCAACCATGAGTGTGGTGCCCCTTGTCTGACGTTCGCCCTCTCGACGTATTTCTCGCCCAGCCCCGTGGTTTCTGTGCCGGCGTCGTCCGTGCCATCGAAATCGTCGAGCGCGCGCTCGAGAAGTACGGCCCGCCGGTCTATGTCCGGCACGAAATCGTGCATAACAAATACGTGGTCGAGAGCCTGAAAGCCAAGGGCGCGATCTTCGTCGAAGAGCTGTCCGAGGTGCCGCCGAAGGCCGTGACGGTGTTCAGCGCCCACGGCGTCGCCCGCAGCATCGAGGAAGAAGCGGCGCAGCGCGGCCTGCCGGTGCTCAATGCCACCTGCCCGCTGGTCACCAAGGTGCACAACCAGGGCAAGCGTTACACCTCCAAGGGCCGCGTGCTGATCCTGATCGGCCATGCCGGCCATCCCGAGGTCGAAGGCACGATGGGCCAGGTCCCCGGCCCGGTGCTGCTGGTGCAGAACCTCGACGACGTCGCGGCGTTGACGCTCGCCGCCGACACGCCGGTCGCCTACATCACCCAGACGACACTCAGCGTCGACGACACCAAGGACATCATCGCGGCGCTGTCGGAGAAGTTCTCCGACATCCAGGGACCCGACACCCGTGACATCTGCTATGCCACCCAGAACCGCCAATCGGCGGTGCGGGAGATGAGCAAGCTGGTCGACCTGATCCTGGTGGTCGGCGCCAACAACAGCTCGAACTCAAACCGGCTGCGCGAGATCGGCACCGAAGCCGGCATTCCGAGCTATCTGATCGCCGACGGCAGCGAGCTCAATCCGGAGTGGCTGGACGGCAAGAAGGCGGTCGGCATCACCGCCGGCGCCTCGGCGCCGGAAGTGCTGGTCGACGACGTCATCGAGGCGCTGCGGCGCATCGTTCCGGTCAAGGTCTCGGTGCTGCCGGGCCGCGAGGAAAACATCGAATTCGTACTGCCCCAGGAACTCGCGACGGTCTGAGGCGACATCCCGCTAAAACTTCGAGCTACACGCTCGGGTCGAAAGAGAAGTACACGTAATGGCAATACCCTTCCACAAGGAGATCGTGATCGGCAGCTATCTGCTCAAGCAGAAGCTGCTCGGCCGCAAGCGCTATCCTCTCGTGCTGATGCTGGAGCCGCTGTTCCGCTGCAATCTCGCCTGCGTCGGCTGCGGCAAGATCGACTATCCGGATGCGATCCTCGATCGCCGCATGAGCGCGCAGGAATGCTGGGACGCCGCCGAGGAATGCGGCGCTCCGATGGTCGCGATCCCGGGCGGCGAGCCGCTGATCCATCGCGAGATCGGCGAGATCGTGCGCGGCCTCGTCGCGCGCAAGAAGTTCGTGTCGCTGTGCACCAACGCGCTGCTGCTCGAGAAGAAGCTGCATCTGTTCGAGCCGTCGCCCTATCTGTTCTTCTCGGTGCATCTCGACGGCCTGAAGGATCACCACGACAAGGCCGTGTCGCAGCCCGGCACGTTCGACCGCGCCGTGAAGGCGATCAAGGCCGCCAAGGACAAGGGCTTCACGGTCAACGTCAACGCCACGATCTTCGACGGCCATCCGGCCGAGGAGATCGCCAAGTTCCTCGATTTCACGACGGAGCTCGGCGTCGGCGTCTCGATGTCGCCGGGCTACGCCTATGAGCGCGCGCCCGACCAGGAGCACTTCCTCAACCGCACCAAGACCAAGAAGCTGTTCCGCGACGTCTTCGCGCTCGGCAAGGGCAAGAAGTGGAACTTCATGCACTCCGGGCTGTTCCTCGACTTCCTCGCCGGCAACCAGGAATTCGAGTGCACCCCGTGGGGCATGCCGGCCCGCAATATCTTCGGCTGGCAGAAGCCGTGCTACCTGCTCGGCGAAGGCTACACCAAGACCTTCAAGGAGCTGATGGAGACCACCGATTGGGACTCCTACGGCACCGGCAAGTACGAGAAGTGCGCCGACTGCATGGCGCATTGCGGCTACGAGCCGACCGCAGCGAACGCCTCACTGACCAATCCGCTGAAGGCGGCGTGGGTCGCGCTACGCGGCATCCGGACCTCCGGCCCGATGGCCCCGGAGATCGACCTGTCGAAGCAGCGGCCCGCCCAGTACATCTTCTCCGAGCAGGTCCAGAAGAAGCTCTCGGAAATCCGCCGCGACGAAGCCGCCGAGGCCGAGAAGCGTCAGAAGGCCTCGACCGCGGCCTGAGCGCCCGGTTATCGCGAATAGGAAAAGCGCGGCCCGGTGGCCGCGCTTTTTTATGTGCGGGACGTGTGCGGCCGCAGCGCTATCTGCCGCTCCGAGCCCAGATCACCTGATAACTTTGCCTTCGGTGAAGCCGAGCAGCAAGGTGCTGGCGAGTTCGCGCGCCTTCGGTGCGAGCGCCTCGTCGGGTAGTTCGCCCGCAGTCCAGAACGACAACACGCCGCGGAAGGCGAAGGCGAGTTGTCCCGGCAAGCACTGGAGCGCCTGATCCCGCCGCGCCGCGAGCAGCCCCTCGCCCGCGCCGAGCGCCAGCGTCCAGAGTGCCGTCGAGTGCGCCCACACCTGTCCGGGTGAAGACGTGGCGGCGCCAAGCCAGCCCATGACCGCGCGGTTGACCTCCGGCTCCTCCAGCATCACGGCAGCAGCCGTATCGATCGCCAGCATGACGCGTTCGGTAGCGTCCGTCAGGGGCGGAGCCGCGACAAAGCGGCTTTCCATCATGTCGATCCGGCGCGCGGAGAGTGTCTGCATGATCGCCGCCTTGCTCCCGAACTGGTTGAACGGGGTCGCAAAGCTGACGCCGGCCTCCGTCGCGAGGTCGCGCATCGAAAAATCGGCTTTGCCGTCGCGAAGCAGTCGCTCGGCAGCGTCGATGACGCGTTGACGAAGCGGTTCGCCCCTGACGCCGGCGGGAGCGGGTTTGAGCTTGCTGTTTGCCATGTCGATATCTATATCATGATATAAATAAATCGAACGCGAGGTTTTCCATGGCGATCATGTCTTCCAAGACCTTCCTCATCACAGGCGTCAGCTCCGGCCTGGGCCGTGCGTTCGCCGAAGGCGCACTGCACGCCGGCCATCAGGTGATTGGCACGGTGCGGCGGACCGACGACGCAGAAGCCTTTGCCGCACTTGCCCCTGGCCACGCGCACCCCCTGGTGCTCGACGTGACCGATTTCGACGCCATCCCGGCGGCGGTGGCGGATGCCGAGCGGCAAGCCGGCGTCGTCGACGTGCTGGTGAACAATGCTGGATACGGTCACGAGGGCGTTCTGGAAGAATCCTCCATGGATGCACTCCAGCGTCAATTCGCGGCCAATGTCTTTGGTCCGGTCGCGATGATCAAGGCGGTGCTGCCCGGGATGCGCGAACGGCGCCGCGGCCATATCGTCAACGTCACCTCCATGGGCGGCTTCATCACCATGCCTGGCATCACCTTCTACTGCGGCAGCAAGTTCGCTCTGGAAGGGATTTCGGAAGCGCTCGGCAAGGAATTGGCGGCTTTCGGGATCCGGGTGACGGCGCTCGCGCCAGGTCAATTCCGCACCGATTGGGCCGGACGATCGATGGACCGCACGCCGCGTGCGATCGCCGACTATGACACGGTTATGGATCCGATCCGCGCCGCCCGTCAGGCCAAGAGCGGCAACCAGCCCGGCGACCCGGCAAAGGCCGCGCAGGCTCTGCTCGCACTTCTGGAGGCTGAGAATCCGCCAGCGCGGCTATTCCTGGGCGATGACGCGCTGGGGCTGGTCGAACAGAAGCTCAAGACAATGAAGATCGAACTCGACGCCTGGGATGCGCTCTCGCGTTCGACCAACTTCGCGTCGGCTTGACGTGCAACACGTCTGCCGCGCGGCAGCAGCCTGCCCGGCAGCAGCTGCTCGACAGCCTGTCGACGAATATTGATGATCTCGAACAGCCGGTCGCCCGGCAAACCGGGCGACGACCGGAGATGCGCAGCCCTCAGGCTTCCGCGATGAGACCTTCGCTGCCCAGCACCGCGTCGAGCACGAAGCTGCGGCAACCGCGCAGGCTGCGAAGCGCCTTGTTGAAGTCGATGCCGGTCGAGACCAGCGAGCGGATCGACGTCGGGTGACGGGCGAGACCGCCGAGCACCTTCTTCAGGTCGACATCGCCGTTGGGCTTGACCGCCGTCCCCACCATCTGCGGCAGGCTGCGATTGGCCGGATCGGAAAATCACCCGCAGCGCCGCAAACGGCCAGTTCGCCGCCGCCGCGTATTCGGGCCCGATGTGGCTCTCCATGTCGACCGCCGTGGCGCCGGTTTCGGAGCGCAGGACAGCCTTGGCATCCTTCTTGGCGACGACCTGCTCGACGCCGACAAGGCCGCCACGCACGACGCGCTG
>NZ_BADD01000730.1 GCF_000333455.1 Rhodopseudomonas sp. B29 | reverse complement strand
GGGGGCCAACGCCACCACGATCAAGATCGGCAACATCATGCCTTACTCGGGCCCGGGCTCGGCCTACGGCCTCATCGCCAAGACCGAGCAGGCCTATTTCCAGATGATCAACGACCAGGGCGGAATCAACGGCCGCAAGATCGAATTCATCAGCTACGACGATGCCTATTCGCCGCCGAAGGCCGTCGAGCAGGCGCGCAAGCTGGTCGAGAGCGACGAAGTGCTGGCGGTGTTCAACCCGCTCGGCACGCCCTCCAACACGGCGATCCAGAAGTATCTCAACGCCAAGAAGGTCCCGCAGCTGTTCGTCGCCACCGGCGCCACCAAGTGGAACGATCCGAAGCACTTCCCGTGGACGATGGGCTGGCAGCCCTCGTATCAGAGCGAGGCGCAGATCTACGCCAAGTATCTGCTCAAGGAAAAGCCGAACGCCAAGATCGCGATCCTCTACCAGAACGACGATTTCGGTAAGGACTACCTGAAGGGCACCAAGGACGGCCTCGGCGCCAAGGCGTCGTCGATGATCATCGCCGAGGAGAGCTACGAGATCTCCGAGCCGACCATCGACAGCCACATCGTCAAGCTGAAATCGCTCGATCCGGACGTCCTGCTGATCTACACGACGCCGAAATTCGGCGCCCAGACCATCAAGAAGACCGCCGAGCTCGGCTGGAAGCCGCTGCAGATCATCACCAACGTGTCGTCCTCAATCGGCAGCGTGATGCAGCCGGCCGGCGTCGAGAACGGCGAAGGCGTGCTGTCGGCCAACTACGGCAAGGACGCCACCGATCCGCAGTGGAAAGACGATCCCGGCATGAAGAAGTGGGCCGCGTTCGTCGACAAGTACATGCCGGACGCCAACAAGGCCGACAGCAATCTGGTCTACGGCTACGGGGCCGCGGCGACGCTGGTCGAGGTGCTGAAGAAGTGCGGCGACGACCTGACCCGCGCCAACGTGATGAAGCAGGCGGCGAGCCTGAAGGACTTCACGCCGGACACGCTGCTGCCGGGCGTCAAGATCAACACCTCGCCCACCGATTTCGCCCCGATCAGCCAGCTGCAGATGATGCGGTTCAAGGGCGGCAAGTGGGAGCTGTTCGGCGACGTCATCTCGGGCGACGTCGCGGCGGAATGAGCTGAACCTTTCCGCGCCGGAAAGACGAAGCCCTCGGCGGTCATCCGCCGGGGGCTTTTTCATTCGACAGGCGACCGGCGTTGCGCGCGGCTCGCTGCACCGCAAAACAAACCAGTCACTCTTCCCTCAATGCTGATTAGTTCGCTGCAGTGCACCGCGACTCTCGGGCTGCGACGAGGCGCCGCCGACTTCGGCTTGCTGATGGAGCGCCGCGGGTGTTGAATGCGGATCAGGAGCCGCCAAGAGCTCCGGCAATCACCAAAAGCAATCAGCACAAGAACAGGGAGCAACACATGCCCAAACTTCGTTCGCACGTGGTCGCGCTCGCGGCCGCGATCGCCGTTGGCGTCACCGCCTCTTCGGCGGCCTACGCACAGAAGAAGTACGACCCCGGCGTCAGCGACACCGAAATCAAGATCGGCAACATCATGCCCTATTCGGGCCCGGCCTCCGCTTACGGCGTGATCGGCCGCACCGAGGCGGCGTACTTCAAGATGATCAACGACAAGGGCGGCATCAACGGGCGCAAGATCAACTTCATCTCCTACGACGACTCCTATTCGCCGCCGAAGACCGTGGAACAGGCCCGCAAGCTGGTCGAGAGCGACGAGGTGCTGCTGATCTTCAACTCGCTCGGCACGCCACCGAACTCGGCGATCCACAAATACATGAACACCAAGAAGGTGCCTCAGCTGTTCGTCGCCACCGGCGCCAGCAAGTGGAACGATCCGAAGAACTATCCATGGACGATGGGCTGGCAGCCGAATTACCAGAGCGAGACCCAGATCTACGCGAAGTACATCCTCAAGAACATGCCGAACGCCAAGATCGCCGTGCTGTATCAGAACGACGACTACGGCAAGGACTATCTGAAGGGCTTCGAGGACGGCCTCGGTCCCAACCACGCCTCGATGATCGTAATGAAGGAGAGCTATGAGGTCTCCGAGCCGACCATCGACAACCACATCGTGAAGCTGAAGGCGACCGGCGCCGACGTCTTCATCAACATCACCACGCCGAAATTCGCCGCCCAGGCGATCAAGAAGCTCGCCGAAATCGACTGGAAGCCGACGCACTTCCTCAACAACGTGTCGGCCTCGGTCGGCAGTGTGATCAAGCCGGCCGGCTACGACAATGCCCAGGGTATCATCTCGGCGGCTTATCTGAAGGACGTCTCCGACGAGCAGTGGAAGAACGACCCCGGCATGAAGGACTTCGTCGCCTTCATGGACAAGGAGTTCCCGGAGGGCAACAAGCTCGACGGCGGCACCGTGGTCGGCTACGGCGTGGCGCAGACGCTGGTCGAAGTGCTGAAGAAGTGCGGAGACAATCTCACCCGCGAGAACGTCATGAAGCAGGCCGCCAGCCTGAAGGACTTCCGCACTGAAGTGCTGCTGCCGGGCATCAAGATCAACACCTCGCCCACCGACTTCGCTCCGATCAGCCAGTTGCAGCTGCAGCGCTTCAAGGGCGAGAAGTGGGAGCTGTTCGGCGACGTCATCAGCGCGGATGTGGGGGGCTGAACCGGCGAAGCGAGCGCCCTCTGGGGCTGCGTCGTCATCCTGAGGTGCGCGCGTAGCGCGCCTCGAAGGATGCGGCCAAAGGCACCTGTCGCTCATCCTTCGAGGCCTACTGGGTCGCGCTTCGCGCGGCCCAGTAGGCGCCTCAGGATGACGGCGGTGGTTGAAGCAGCCGTTTTCTCTTCGGTCCATTAGTGGATGCCCGGCACGAGGCCGGGCATGACGGCGTGGGCGTGCTAAGTCAGCGAGCTATTACGCCGCCGCTTCATAGTTGACCTCGGTCTCCGCCAGCTTCGTCAGCGATACGTCGGTGTTCTTTTCCTGCTGCAGCGTCTGGTCGATCAGCTTGACGGCATCCTTCATGCCGAGCATGCCGGCCCAGGTCTTCAGTGTGCCGTAGCGCGAGATCTCGTAGTGTTCGACCGCCTGGGCGGCGGCGAGCAGGCCGGCGTCGAGCGCTTCGGTGCCCTTGTACTCGTCCATGATCTCCTTGCCCTCGTCGAGAATGCCCATGATGGCGTCGCAGGTCTTGCCGCGGGCGGGCTTGTCGAGCAGCTCGAACACCTGCTCCAGCCGCTCGACCTGACCTTCGGTCTCGGCAAGGTGCTTCTCGAACGCGGCGCGCAGCTTGGGGGAGTTGGCCGCCTTGGCCATCTTCGGCAGCGCCTTCATGATCTGCTTCTCGGCGTAGTAAATGTCCTTGAGCGTGTCGAGGAAGAGGTCGTTGAGGTCCTTGCCCTTGGCGGCCATCAGTCGTCTCCGTGAGATGAGTGGGTGGATCGTGTCCGCCCAACGCAACCCTGAGGCGATTGTTCCGAGTTCGACCGCGAGCCGCGCGCAATGCCGCGCCTTCATCAATTGATCCGAGCGACAATGCGGTTATGTGCGAGGATTGCCGCTCGTTGCAACTTGCTAACCGTCATCCTGAGGTGCCGTCGCGGCAGCGACGGCCTCGAAGGATGGGCTGCGCGCTTGGCGTCTGCACGCCGCTTGCAATCATCCTTCGAGGCTCGCTGCGCTCGCGCCTCAGGATGACGTCCAGCTGGCGGCGAGCTAAGACGCCGCGAGCTGGCTTTCGATCAGCTTGATCCAATACGACGTGCCGAACACGATGGCGTCGTCGTTGAAATTGTAGGCCGGGTGATGGAGCCCGGCGCTGTCGCCGTTGCCGAGGAAGATGAAGGCGCCGGGGCGCTTCTCCAGCATGTAGGCGAAGTCTTCGGCGCCCATCATCGGCGGCATCGCCACGACGTTGCTGTCGCCGGCGACGTCACGTGCGACCCGCCGCGCCACGTCGCTCTGCGGCGCGTGATTGACCAGCACCGGATAGCCGCGCTCGTAGGTCAGTTCGATCTTGGCCCCGGTGACCTGCGCCACGCCGGCGACGACGTCACGGATGCGCTTCTCCAGAAGATCGCGCACTTCGGACGTCAGCGTCCGCACCGTGCCCTTCAGTTCGGCGGTGTGCGGAATGACGTTGCGGGCGTTGCCGGCGTGAAATTCGCAGATCGAGATCACCGCGGCTTCCAGCGGATCGACATTGCGCGACACGATCGTCTGCAGCGCGTTGATCAGCTGGGTGCCGACCAGCACCGAGTCGATGCACATATGCGGCCGCGCAGCGTGGCCGCCGAGGCCTTCGATGCGGATGTCGATCGAATCCGTCGCCGCCATGATCGGCCCTTCGCTGATCGCGAAGGCGCCGACCGGAATGCCGGGACCGTTGTGCATGCCGTAGAACTGCTCGATGCCGAAGCGCTCGACCAGGCCGTCGTCGAGCATGGCGGCTGCGCCCGCCCCGCCCTCCTCGGCCGGCTGGAAGATCACCACGGCGGTGCCGGCGAAATTGCGGGTTTCGGCCAGATAGCGGGCGGCGCCGAGCAGCATGGCGGTGTGGCCGTCATGGCCGCAGGCGTGCATCTTGCCGGGTACGGTCGAAGCATAAGGCAGCCCGGTTTCTTCCTCGATCGGCAGCGCGTCCATGTCGGCGCGCAGGCCGACCACCTTGAGATCGCCGTTTCCGACCGGCTTGGCGCCGCGGATGACGCCGACGACGCCGGTGCGACCGATCCCGGTCACCACCTCGTCGCAGCCGAATTCGCGCAAGCGCGCGGCGACGAACTCGGCGGTGCGCTCGACGTCGTATTGCAGCTCCGGGAACCGATGGATGTCGTGGCGCCATGCCATGATTTCGGGCTGCAGGTCGGCGACACGATTGAGCACGGGCATTGGATTCCTCGAACAGCTTTGCGTACGCGGGTAAGGCAGGCTACCGGCCCGGCCGCCGCCGGGCAACTGTACAGCGCGCCGCGGCGGCGCTAAGCCTCGGCGCAATCACGCGAACAAGCACGAAACGGACCAGGCGGGAACGATGACGGCGCAGATCGAGGGCGAGTTCGACTATATCGTGGTGGGTGCCGGCACTGCCGGCTGCATCGTCGCCAACCGGCTGTCGGCAAATCCCAAGCACCGCGTGCTGCTGCTCGAGGCCGGCGGCAAGGACAACTGGATCTGGTTTCACATCCCGGTCGGCTATCTGTTCGCGATCGGCAATCCGCGCTCGGACTGGATGTTCAAGACCGATCCGGAGCCCGGCCTCAACGGCCGCTCGCTGGCCTATCCGCGCGGCAAGGTGCTGGGCGGCTCGTCTGCCATCAACGCGATGATCTCGATGCGCGGCCAGGCTGCCGATTACGATCACTGGCGCCAGCTCGGCCTCAATGGCTGGGGCTGGGACGATGTCCGGAAGGTCTTCCGGCGGCTGGAAGATCACTTCCTCGGCGACGGCGAACATCACGGCACCGGCGGCGGCTGGCGCATCGAGGCGGCGCGGCTGTCGTGGCCGATCCTCGACGCGGTGGCGGACGCCGCCTGCGAAATGGGCATTCCGCGCAGCGCCGATTTCAACACCGGCGACAACGAGGGCGTCGGCTATTTCCATGTCAACCAGAAGCGTGGCCGGCGCTGGTCGTCGGCGCGCGGCTTCCTCAAGCCGGCGCTGCACCGGCCCAATCTGCGGGTCGAGACCCACGTGGTCGCCGACCGGCTGATCGTAGAAAACGGCCGCGCCGTCGGCGTCCGCTTCCGGCAGAACGGTGTCGTCACCGAGGCGCGGGCGCGCGGCGAAGTGATTTTGTGTTCGGGCTCGATCGGCTCGGTGCAGGTGCTGCAGCGCTCGGGCATCGGCCCGGCCGACTGGCTGGCGCCGCTCGGCATCGATATGGTCGCCGACCGCGCCGGTGTTGGTCGTAATTTGCAGGACCATCTGCAGCAGCGCGCGATCTACAAGGTGTCGGGCGGACAGACGCTCAACGACATCTATCACTCGCTGCCGCGGCGTGCGTGGATGGGAATCGACTACGCGTTCCGCCGGCGCGGGCCGCTGACCATGGCGCCGTCGCAGCTCGGCATCTTCACCCGCTCCGATCCGCGCCAGGAGCGCGCCAACATCCAGTTTCACGTCCAGCCGCTGTCGCTCGACAAGTTCGGCGATCCGCTGCACCGCTTCTCCGCGATCACGGTGGCGGCCTGCAATCTGCGCCCGACCTCACGCGGCGAGATCAAGCTGAAATCGACCGCGCTCGACGCCGCCCCCTCGATCGCGCCGCATTATCTGACGACCGACGAGGACCGCCTGGTGGCCGCCGACGCCATCCGCACCACACGCTGGCTGATGAAGCAGCAGGCGCTGGCGAAGTATCAGCCCGAGGAGTATCTGCCCGGCCCGTCGGTCGGCGACGACGACGCGTCGCTGGCCAAGGCCGCCGGCGACATCGGCACCACGATCTTCCATCCCGTCGGCACCGCCAAAATGGGCCTGCCCAGCGACCCGACGGCGGTGGTCGACGAACGTCTGCGCGTCTACGGCATCGAGCGGCTGCGAGTCGTCGACGCCTCGGTGATGCCGACCATCACCTCGGGCAATACCAACACGCCGACCGCGATGATCGCGGAAAAGGGCGCGGAGATGATCGTGGCGGATGGAAAGTAGTACCACGCGCGGACCACCGGCCGGCCGCGCCACCGCGACCTTCCGCATATTCTAAACTCGCCGAAGAAGCGCGTGGGACTATGAGGTTACGCTGATATTCAGAGCTCGCTGCACGCCGTGCGCGAGCACTTGAAATTGTTGCACCCCGGCATTGCTGTTACGCCGCTCGACGTTCAGCGACGAAGCCTCGTCGCTTCGATCGCCCAACTTCATTCGAGCTACATGACAGTGACCGCTGCACCTCTCCCGACGATCGCCGTCGAAGGCGAAGAAGACCTCATCCACATCAGCTATGACGCGGTCGCCGCGTATCACGGCCAAGCCGCCCTGGCGATGCTGGCGGTGACGTTTCAGGCGCTGCGCCTGATGCTGCCGGCGCTGTCGCCGGAGCGACCACCGCGCCGCGCCGACCTTGTGGTCATCAGCGGCCATCCGGGGCCCGGTGTGCGCGATGCCTTCGAGTTCGTCACCCGTGCGGCGACGCGCGGCGTCTACACCGTGGACCGCTCGCTGGCCGAGGCGCGGCTGTGTCCGGGCGTCGACATGTCCTACAGCTGGCGGGTCTCGGCGGGTGACCGCACCGTCGGCGCGGCACTGCGCCGAGGCGTGGTGCCCGAGCGGTTCTTCGAACTGATCGCCGCCGGCAGCGCGCGGAGCTCGGTCGACTCTGCAGAACTATCGACCCTGAAGCGCCGTATCGCGCAGGACGTCCTCGCCGCTGCGCCGGACACCCTGTTCGACCGGCTGTAAGTCGGAGCACGCCATGGCGACGATCGTCCGCTTCTCGTGCGGCCACAACATCTCGTCCGCCGGCTGGGCCGAACGGCTGGCCGGTCTCTCCTGCACCGTCCGCGATGTCGATCTCTATGCGCTCGACGCTGCACTGCTCGGCAGTGCAGACGCGCTGCTGATCGGCATGCACATGGATCAGCGCTTCCTGCAGGCCCATACGGCTCTGCTCGATGATTACGTCGCCGGCGGCGGCCGCATCGCGATCAGCGGCCACATCGCGCACCCGTTTCTCACCGGGCTCAGTCCGGTGCGGCCACTGGACGGCGGCGGGATTGCGGACCTGACGATATCACGCGTCAAACCACACCCGATCTGGGAGGGCGTCGAGCTCGACGACCTCATCTTCCGCCGCGGCGTCGCCGGCTTTTACGGCCACGTCTGGCATGTCCCGCCTGAGGACGCGAACGTGATTCACACGCTGGGGCCGTCCCGCCTCCCGCTCGACTTCATCTATCGGCACGGCCGCGGCGAAGTGCTGATGCACGGCGGCAATGACATGTGGAGCTTCGGCGGCGACGACTCGACGCGGCGATTGCTGCCGCAACTCGTATCCTGGCTGGTGGAGGCGCGCGCATGACCGTCGCAGTTCTCGATAGCGGCACCTATTATCACCACGAGGCGATCTTCGGGGAGCGCTTCCGTGACCGGTTCGATCGCGTGATCTATACGCCGGCACTGACTTCGGCCGATCTCGCCGAGCCGACGCTGCTGATCGTGCCGGATCGCACGAATCCCGCTCTGCTACGCCAGCACCAGCCGCTGCTGACCGATTATCTCGGCCGCGGCCGCACGCTGGTGGTGCTCGGCGAATGTGAAGCCGAGACCTGGGCGCCAGGTGTGCGAACCGCCGGGCGCCCGACGAACTTCTGGTGGTGGCTGGACCCCACGCAGAAGCCACCGCACCAGTTCGTTGCGCCCGAGCACGAAATGTTCGGCTACATCGCGCCGGAGTCGACGATCTGGCACATTCACGGCGTGCTGTTTCCGCCTGCCGGCGCGCAGCCGTTGGTCGCCGTGCCGGAGGATAGAAACGGCCGCGATCCAGCCGGCGTGCTGCTATACGACGACCGCGTCACGACGCCGGGACGGCTGGTCGTGTCGATGCTCGACCCGTTCTATCACCACGGCAGCCGGTTCATGCCCGCGGCGACACGGTTCCTGGACGGCCTGCTGCGCTGGGCGCAGCACGCCGCGCGATCATAGTGACGTCGGCGCCGACGCTCCTGCGTCGGTGAGCCGATGCACCGGCACGGTCGTCTCGATGCGTTCGCCGTCTGCAATAACAGCGACACGGCGCACGGGCACGCCGTAGAGCCGCGACAGATTGGCGTCGTCGAGCGTCGTCGCGGCGGGCCCGAACACGGGCTCGCCAGTCATCATCAGGACCTTGTCGGCGACAGCGAGCGCGTGATCCGGATGATGGGTGGTGAACACCACCGTCATGCCCTTGTCGCGGACCAGTCGCCGGATCAGTCGCAGCACCACACCCTGATTGGCGAGGTCGAGCGCCGAGGCCGGCTCGTCGAGTAGTAAGACGCGGCAATCGCCGGCGAGCGCGCGGGCGAACAGCACGAGCTGGCGCTGACCACCACTCAGCCGATCGTAACGACGATCGGCGAGATCCGAGATGCCGACCGCGGCAAGGCTTTGCTCGGCGCGAGCGACATCACGCCCGCCAGGTGCACCGAAGCGGCCGAGATAGCGGCTGCGACCGAGCAACACCATGTCGATCACCCGATAACCGACATCGCCGCGCAGCGCTTGCGGCACGACGCCGACGATGCCGTCGACATGAATCCGCCCCTGCTTCAAGGTCAGCGTCGCCGCGAGTGCGCGTAGCAATGTCGTCTTGCCACAGCCGTTCGGCCCGAGAATCGCCGTCGCCTCACCCTCCGCGACCGCGAACGAGAGATCGCGAAACAGCCACTGCTCTTGCCGGAACCAATGCCCGGCGCCGTCGACTCTGATCATGCTCCCTGCCCTCGCGCATGCCGGCGCAGCAACCAGGCGAACACTGGCGTGCCGATGATCGCGGTGACGATGCCGACCGGGATCTCGGCGGCCGACAGATCTCGCGCCAGCGTGTCTGCCGCCATCAGGAAGGCCGCGCCGGTGACGGTCGACACCGGAAGTAGCCGGCGATGATCGGCGCCGACCACCATGCGGACGAGATTGGGAATCACCAGGCCGACCCACCCGATCGTGCCGGAAACCGCCACCTGAGCCGAGATCGCCAGACAGGCGGCGGCAAGCAGGATGAGCCGGTCGCGGCGCGGATCGACGCCGAGCGACATCGCCTCTTCGTCGCCGAGCGACAGCACGTTGACGCGCCAGCGCATCGCCAGCATCACGCCGCCGCCGAGGAGGCTACACAGCGTCAGCAGCACCACATTCGGCCAACTCGCCGCCGCGAAGCTGCCGAGCAGCCAGAACACGATGCCGGGCAGCTTCACCTCCGGATCGGCGATGAAGGTGACAAAGCCGACGAGCGCGCCGCAGAACGCGCCGACCACGACGCCGGCGAGCACCAGCGTCAGCACCGGCGAGACGCCGTCGCCGCGATGCATGAGAACCACCGCGGCGAGCGCGAGCGCGGCGCCCGCGAAGGCACCGACGTGAACCGGCAGACCGAAGCCGAACAGCAGGATGGCGACGACGCCGCCGAGCGAAGCGCCGGATGCCGCGCCGATCGTCTGCGGGCCGACCAGAGGATTGCGAAACATGCCCTGCAACACGGCGCCCGACAGCGCCAACCCCGCCCCCGCGATTCCCGCCATCAGCACCCGCGGCAGCCGCACCGTGGTAACCACGATGCGCTCGGTTGCAGACCACTCCACCGGCACCCAGCCGGACGGCAGCCAGTCGCCAGCCGCGAAGCCGAGGCGGCCGAACAGCTCGTGAAACAAAATGCCGAACACGTGCGCCACCGACACCTGATAACGCCCCGCCGACAGGCACAGCAGCGCCGTCACGATCGGCAGCGCCACCAGCGCCGCAACGGCGATCGGACCTGCGACGAGGCGGCCGGGACGAACAGCCGCGGCATCGAGCGCACTCATGGCACGGCCGCATATCGCGCATAGCCGGCCGATCCGCCGTTCTGCCGCGCGTACAGGATGGCGTCGATCTCGCTATCGATCAGCGAATGATCGTAGAGGAATGTGTACCAGTCGCGCATCTCGGTGCGCAGGTCGATGGTGACGCGATCAGGATGCAGCAGCCCCGCAAGCCAAGTCCACGTCAGCGCCGATTCATGGCTCGGCGGATCCCAGCGATATCCCCCGAGCGGGACGCGATAAATTCGCCGCTCCCGCACGGCCGTGATGCTCTGCAGACGCGGATCGCCGTACAGGTCGGACGGCATCGCTGTGTCGAAATTGCCGAGCAGGATCACGTCCGGATTCCACACCAGCATCTGCTCGAGCGTCACGGTGCGGCTGCCGCCGATCTCAGCCGCAACGTTGCGTCCGCCCGCGGTCCGGATCACGAAATCCGAATAGGTGTCGCGCCCCGCGACGGCGAACGACTCCGATGCGCGCGACAGATGCAGGACGCGCGGCCGCTCGCTATCGGAAAGGTCGGCGAGCGCTCCGGCGAGCGCCGCGCGTTGCTGCCGCTGCTTTGCGACGATCGCCGCGGCACGCGTCTCCTGCCCGGCGAGCCGCCCCATCATCAAGATCGCGCCTTCGACCTCGTCCCGGGCGCCGTAGCGTAGTCCCAGCACGGACAAGCCGGCACGATCGAGGACTGCGATCGGTTCATCACCCGACGTCGCCCATTGCAGCACGGCATCCGGATGCAGAGCCATGATGGATTCGACGTTCGGCATGACGCCGGCGCCCTGCGTGATATTCGTCGGAATCCGATCGAACGCGGGGAAGATCCGGCCGAGAATGCCGGACTGCATCGCCGTCGCCGACGCCGGGTTCATGCCGGCGACATGCTCGGTCGAGCGATCGATGGCCATGTAGGTCGACGGCGCCGGCATCGGCAGAAACACGACGCGGCGCGCCGGCGCGGGAATATCGACCACGCGGCCACGCTGATCGACGATCTCGATCGCAGTCGCCGGGCCGAAGATGCCGCAGGCAACGACGAACGCGGTCACCGCGACGATCGACGGTCTTCTCAAACGCGAAGACGATGACATGTGTTCAAAGACATCGGAGAGTCGGAGCTCCGTCGAGACGACGAATTGGACACACATTCCATAGGCCGGCGCCCGACAACTTCAAACGCCAAAGGTCCATTCGGCACCGAAGATCGCCGCTCGAGATGGTAGAATAGTTCGAGATCAGCATCGTCGGAGCGCCGATCGTCGCCGGCCATCGACCTGGCCGCGTGCATCGACGACGGATTGAAACTGTAACGCTACCTGTAATACTTCCAAGTCGTAATACTTCCAACTCGCGCGCGGATTGTGGCTCACGCAAATACGGCACGCTAATCACCCAGCTTGCTAACCGAGAACTGGGGGACATAGCTGATGGGGCCGAGAGCTTTCGCGGTCGAAACGAACAGGCGTCGCACATCGACCTCGACCTTTGCGCTGACCGTCGCGACGGCGTGCGTGATGGCGACTGGTGCGAGTGTCGATACATGGGCACAGACCGCGAGTAGTCCGCCGCGTGACCCCAGCCACGTCCTGCCCCCGGTGAGCGTGGAAGCGGGAAAGCAATCGAAGCCGGCGCGTCCGAAGGCTCAGAACGGAGGCCGGGGAGCGCGACGAACTCCGGCATCTGCGGCACGATCGGCACAGAACCAGCCGGCTGTCGCGCCGACCTCAGGACAGTCGAGCAGCACGGCCCTCAAGCCGCTGGGTGGCAAATTTCAGCAGCCCGGCATTCCGCACCCCGCGCAACAAAGCATCACGGTCGTGCAGCGCGAGCAGATCGAGCAGACGAGCCCGACCAGCCTGCTCGACATCCTGCAGGGCGTACCCGGTGTTTCGATCGCCCGCGCCGGCGGGATCGGCGGTCAGATTTATCTGCGCGGCTTTTCGTCCAATAACTGGCGCTCGCCGATGTATGTCGACGGCGACCGCTTCCGCGGCCGCAACACCCTACAGCTCAACTACTTCGCACCCGAAGAAATCGAACGTGTCGAGGTGGTGCGCGGACCGGCCTCGGTGGTCTATGGGTCGGAGGCAATGACTGGCCTCGTCAACGTCGTCACCCGCCGGCCGACGGTCGATCCATTCGGTCCCTGGCGGCTCACACATGGCGGTTTCTCGGCCGGATACAGTTCGGTCGACAACGGCTTCAGCACCTACGAGTGGGCACAGGCGGCCGGCCTCGGCTTCGACGTGCTGGGCGGCGTCAGCTATCGCAAGGGCGGCAACTACCAGACCGCGAGCGGACCGGCCCTCAACAGCGACTACGAAAGCATCGGCGGCAATCTGCGGCTCGGCTGGTCTCCCGACTACAATCAGCGTTTCGAGCTGACCCTGCGCGACTATTGGGAAGAGGACGGCCGCGCCGGCGGCGTCGGCGGTGCGCCGGGCTGGCCGTATATGCAGGTTCGGCAGCAACCCAATCAAGTCCAGATGGCGAAGTTGTCGTATTCGGGCGATTTCGCCGATCAGCTGGTTCAGCACGTCGAGGGATCGTTCTACGCCAACTACTTCGACACCAAGCTCGCCACGGTGAACACCGCAACGCGCGGCGTCACGACGACCTCGGTGAGCCACGTCGGAGGCCCCCTGGTGATCGGCGGTCGGGCTCAGGGCGTGATCCCGTGGGAGCCTGCGCAGTGGGGTCTGGTGAAGACGACGTTCGGGCTCGACGGCTTCCAGGAATGGCGCCCCGGCAGCAGTTCGTGGTCGATGCGGCAAACGGCGACGAGTTCGACGATCACGCCGGAAGCCAAGAATGGCCCCGACAGCGCCCAGGCCAACATGGGCGCCTTCATGCTCCACGAATGGACGCCGATCAGGCTGCTGACCCTGTCTGCCGGCGGCCGATTCGATTGGTTCAACACCACGTCCGAATTGTCTCCGGTCAGCTCGGCCAGAGCGCTCTCGGTGCTGCGCAACAATAGCGACGTGACGACGACCGCGCCGACCGGAAGCGTCGGTGCCACCGTGCACGTGACGCCGGTTCTCGACTTGCTGGCCTCGATGGGGACGTCTTATCGCTATCCGACCAATTCGGAGTTGTTTGCTTTTTCGGCGACATCGATTCCCAATCCGGAATTGAAGCCGGAAACCGGCGTGACCTACGAAGGCGGGTTTCAGCTGAACTTTCCGACCGCGACCTTCAAGGTCACGGCGTTCGACAGTCACTACGCGAACTTCCTGCAGACGATCTTCGTCACCTACAACGGCGCCTCCGTAACCCAGAGCCAGAACGTCGGCCATGCGACAGTGGACGGTGTCGAAGCGGAGGCGCGCTGGCAGATCACGCCCTCCGTCAATCTGAACGGCAACGTCGCTTGGCTGCAGGCCAGCAACACCGATACCAACACGCCGCTGCCCTACATCGCTCCGTGGAAGGGGCGCGGCGGCATACAATACGCTCCGCCCGGACAAGGCTTTGCACTGAGCGCGGCGGTCGACTGGGGCGCGTCGAAGACACGCATCGACCCTTCGCAGGAATATCCGACCGCAGGCTATGCGGTGCCGAGCCTCTACGCGTCGCTCGATCTCGGCGTCCTCGTCTCGCCGCGGCTCGGCGACACCAAACTGCATCTCAGCCTGCAGAACATTTTCGACACCCGCTATGTGAGTGCGGCGACCTATGTGAACCGGTCCTACCCCCAATCGATGTACAATCCCCTCCTCGAGCCCGGCCGCAACTTCACCGCCCGCCTCACGCACACGTTCTGATCGGAGCCCCCTCCGATCGCACCATCCGTCACGGGACTGGTCAAAGAAGCTAGCGTGGTCGCGATGCCTTTTGCGACCACGACATTGCGGTCCTGCTACTCGACAAGACCCCGGCGCGAGTGTTAACGAGGTTTCAAGGAAAGCTGGGGACGAGGTCGATGCGACGGCGGTTGGGGACGTTCAGTCCACTCGCCATGCTGGCGTTGATGGCGCTGATACTCGCGCCGATCAGTGCTGCGCGGCTCGCGTCGCTTATGGTCGGCGACCCGCTCGCCCACGCCTCGATCTGCGCCGGGCTGCACGATGGTGGCAGCCAGGAACAGCCGTCCCAACAGCCGCATCAGACCGACGACTGCTGCGCGATCTGCGCCGTGCTGATCGACGGCGTGCTTGCCGCTACCCCACCGTCGCCGTTTTTCGTCGCGGTTCAGCGCAAGTATCAGCTCGTCACCTGGCTGCGCGTCGCCGAGCCCACAGCCGATATCCGCGTCGGCTCCAATACGCAGCCCCGCGCGCCCCCGACCCTTTCCTGACCTGAAACGATCAGCACGCGCCGGTTCTCCCCCGGCGTTCTTCAGGCATTTGGTCGGCCGGCCGATGATGGCGGCTGCGGAATTCACCCATGATCAAACGATGCGCCTTGGGCAGCGTCGGCACGGCTGTGCTGTGCGGCGGCCTGCTCGGAATGACGTCGCAAGCGAGCGCTCAGACCGCGAACCAGCCGCTGCCGCCGGTGACGGTCGAGGCACCGGGACCGCACCGGGCGGCGAAGCCTGACGGGTCCAAGGCCGCCCGAACGGCCACCCACCGCCGCCGCGTCGCCGAAAAACCCGTGCCGGCCGCTCCGCCAGCGCAGCAGAGCGGCACCAGCCTGGCCGCCGGCTCGCTCGGTAATCCGCCGATCAAGGACAAGTATCAACTACCGCAAACCTCGGCGAGCATCACGGCTGCCGAGATCCAGCAGAAGATCAATATCGTCGACACCGAAGATGCGGTGAAGTACATGCCGAGCCTGTTCGTGCGCAAGCGCAACGCCGGCGATACGCAACCAGTGCTGGCGACGCGGACCGCCGGCGTCGGCGCCAGCGCCCGCAGCCTGGTCTATGCCGACGACATCCTGCTCAGCGCGCTGATCGCCAACAACAACACCATCGGTGCGCCGCGTTGGGGGCTGGTGGCGCCGGAGGAGATCGAACGTGTCGATTTCCTGTACGGTCCGTTCTCCGCGGCCTATCCCGGCAACTCGCTCGGCGGCGTGCTGCAGATCACCACGCGGATGCCGGAGAAGCTGGAAGTCACCGGCAAACAGACCGAAGCGTTTCAGACCTTCAGCCGCTATGGCACCACGAACACCTATCCGACCAGCCAGAGCAGCCTCTCGCTCGGCGACAAGGTCGGCAACTTCTCCTATCTGATCAGCGGCAACTTCCAGGACAGCTACAGCCAGCCACTGACCTGGGTGACGACGTCATCGACGCCGGCGGGCACCACCGGCACGATTCCGGCGCTCAACAAACTCGGCGCGGTCGCCAATGTCGTCGGCGCCGGCGGGCTGCTGCACACCGAGATGGCCAATCTGAAGGGCAAGCTGGCATGGGACGTCACGCCGCTGGTCAAGGCCACGCTGACGACGGCGTATTGGTCTAACGACGCCAATTCCGACGTGCAGACCTATCTGCGGACGGCGACCGGCGTGCCGACGTTCGGCGGGGTCGCGGGCTTCGCCAGCAATAACTACACGTTGCACGAAAAGCATCTCGCCAACTCGCTGTCGGTGAAATCGGACACCAAGGGCACCTACGACTTCGACCTGTCGGTGTCGCGCTACGATTTCCTGCAGGATATCCAGCGTTCGCCTTACGGTGTCGGCAGCGGCACCAGCTTCACCACCAACGGCAAGATCGCCCGGCTCGACGGCACCAACTGGACCAACGGCGACGCGAAGGGGATCTGGCGGCCCGACGACTTCAACGAGATCAGCTTCGGCGTTCACGCCGACCGCTACTATCTGAACAACCCGACCTACGCGACCCCGACCTGGGCCGGAGGCAGCGACTCGACATCGACGCTGTATTCGAACGGCCGCGGCGCGACGCAGACGCAGGCGCTGTGGCTGCAGGACGCGTGGAAGTTCGTGCCCGACTGGAAACTCACCGTCGGCGGCCGCTTCGAACACTGGAGCGCGACCGACGGCGTCAACCTCGGCACGGTGCAGACATCGAGCGGCGCCATCACCAGCACGACGATCACCAACCAGCCGGAGATCGACGCCACGCGGTTTTCGCCAAAGGCGTCGCTGTCCTGGATGCCGTCGGCACAGTGGGAGGTGACCGGCTCGGTCGGCCAAGCCTATCGCTTCCCGACCGTCAGCGAACTGTATCAGATCGTGCAGACAGGTCTCGTGTACTCGACACCGAACCCGAACCTCAAACCGGAGAACGGCGTCAGCGAAGAGATCGCGATCCAGCGCAAATTCACCGACGGCAATATCCGGCTGTCGGTTTTCAACGAATACATCCGCGACGCGCTGATCTCGCAGACCGGCCTGCTCAGTGG